>JACMNZ010000192.1 GCA_014378285.1 Pseudopedobacter sp. | reverse complement strand
CAACGCCATCACAATCTCCAATTTTAAACTTTGCCAAGTTTTTACCAGTTAATGCATCCATTATAATCATTTGTTGGTTGCCGCCACAGCCTACAAATAATCTATTGGTTGCTAAATCCATTGCTAAACCTGACGGTTCTTTTCCACCATCCAATTTATACCTACTTTTAATCTTATAAGTTTTTGCATCAAAAACAACTAGTTCATTGGTGGTTTCTATATTCACAAAAATTAATCCTTTGCCATTAGAAACAGCTGTCTCTGGCTTTCCTCCAAGCGGGATAGTGGCTACAACTTTATCGGTAATTGGATCAATCACAGAAGCATCTTCGCTTTTACCATTACAAGTAAAGATTTTTTTTGAAAAATCATCGTAAAAAATAGCATCAGGATTTGCACCCGTAGTTATCTTTTTTAATTCTTTATTGGTTTTGATATCAAATACGGTACAGCTATTATCTCTTCCATTGCTCACATAGCCTTTACCTAAACTTTTAACTAACTCAATACCATGTACGCCAATGGTGTTGGTTATTTTACCAACTTCTTTACCTGTTGCTAGGTTTAAAACATTAACTTCATTTCCATGAGAAACATAAACGGTTTTGGTTTCGGCATTTACTGTTAAATAATCCCATCCACCATCTCCTGTTAAAGGATGATTTTTTACCACATGGAAATTAGTGTGTGATTGTGAAAAAGCATTTAAACCAAATGCCGAGAGTACACAAAATGAAACTAGAATCTTATTACTTAACATAAAAATAATTTTAATACTAATAAGGATTTAAATTCTGTGTAGAATCTGAATAAACAGGTTTGATTAAAAACTTAACCAAAATATCTTCAGAATTTAACATTTACTTTATATTGCAGATGAAATAATGGGATTTTTAAATAAAAATGCTCGACAAATTCTTGGTGTAATTATCCTTGGTTTTATTATCCTAACTATTTTAGTGCTAATTTTTCCTTCCTCTTGGGTAGATTTAGAATTTTCTGAAGAATTACAAGAATACCATAATCCAATTTTAGATTTTACCATGAAAGCCATAAGTTGGTTTGGCTTAATGTATAGTTCTATAATTATAGTTTTAGGAAGTGCTATCCTTCTTTTTTTAGTAAAAAAAAGAAGGGCCGCTTATTTTTGCTTCTCTACACTTTTAATCAGCTTAATTACCTACTCAATAAAAGTTTTAATAAACCGACCACGACCAGGAAAGGATTTGGTGAGGATAATAGTGGATGTGCAACATCAAAGTTTCCCTAGTGGTCATGTCTCTTTTTACATTGCTTTTTTTGGTTTTATCGCCTTTATTTTACATCATCATAAATGGTTAACAAGAATCGCTCGTAATGTGATTATCTGTTTTTGCCTTGTATTAATTTTAACCATTCCGGTTTCAAGAATTTATTTAGGTGCACACTGGTTTACAGATGTTTTGGGAGGATTTTTATTAGGAACTGCATTTTTAGGAATTCTTATTATGTTATATCTAAAGAAACAACGTAAGGCTTAATAATAAATCTTAATCATCTAAAAACAGTTATATTTATTGATATTTTAATAAAATTATGTGGTGGGTATATGCACTATTAGCGGCATTTTTTGCTTCCCTTACAGCAATCTTTGCAAAGGTTGGAATTACAGGTGTAAATTCAGATTTGGCAACGGCTATAAGAACGATAATCATATTATTACTAGCCTGGACAATCGTTTTAATTAGAGGAGAGTTTAAAGGAATTGAATTTTTATCCAAAACCAATCTTATATTTCTAGTATTATCGGGCTTGGCAACTGGTCTTTCCTGGATTTTTTATTTTAAAGCACTGCAAATAGGCGAAGTCTCTAAAGTCGCTCCTTTAGATAAATTGAGCGTTGCTCTTACCATCATCTTATCGGTTATCTTCTTAAACGAGACTTTAACTATAAAAACCGCAATTGGCGCTTTGTTTATTATTGTAGGTTCTCTCTTCTTAATTTTTTAAGATTCTAAAATTTCTGCCTGATTTTTTACGATTAAAATTAATATCAAAATTCTGTTAAATAAATAATTATTTTTATTCAGATAAACTCAAAATTTACTCAATATTAAGTCCTTAATTGCTACCAAAGAAAAGTTTTAGTCTTAAAAGCAATTCCTTTAAAAAAACATTAAATCCACGTCTTTTTCATTTTGTAAAAACTTAACTTTCATGAATCTAAACAATGCCGCTAGTATTCAATTATTATTTTTCGCTTTTACAATAGTGATTTTATGGCATTGGGAGTTATTTTTTAATGGCGAGTTTTTCAAAAAAAAATGGAAACATACCCAGCTAAATATTGGGTTTATGTTAACTGCTGCTGCTGTGCAATTGCCATTGACGGTTTTCTTAATCAAAGTTATGCAATGGACTTCAATACACCATTGGGGCATAATTTATCTTATTCCATACAGCTCACATTTTTTAATTAAAATGATCGTCGGGATAATCCTTTTAGACTTTTTTGAATACCTATACCATGTAACCATGCATAAAACAAGCTACCTGTGGGATTTTCACCTTGTTCATCACAGCGATACCAAATTAGATGTGAGTACTACCGTAAGAGAACATCCCGTAGAAACATTTGTAAGAGTAAGTATGATGATTCTTGTTGTTTACATTACCGGAGTACCGCTTATTGTTTTGGTCATCCGTCAATTTATACAAACATTTTTTAATATTACATCACATACTTCTAATTCTTTACCTTCAAAAATTGAAAAATTTTTAAGCTTTATTTTTATTACGCCAGACTTGCATAAGGCGCACCACCACCATCAATTACCTTATACGGATTGTAATTATGGAGATATATTATGTATTTGGGACCGCCTTTTTGGAACTTATGCAAAGTTGGATACCAAAGAAATTGTTTTTGGATTGGATACGGTAAATCAAGATCAGATTAAGGATTTTAATTCTTTACTAAATGTTCCTTTTAATATCAAGACCAAATCTACTTTGGTTTCTAATAAAAATATAGAAACTTCTATTCAACCAATAATATGAATCTAAAACTCATCATGTTTGTATTATTCCTTTTTAGTAGGAATTTAGATAAACAAGGAAATGAAATTTTAGGGAAATGGATATCCACAAATAAAAATGTGATCGTTGAAGTTTATAAAGAAAATAAAGAGTTTAAAGCAAAAGTTTGTTGGTTTAATGATGCAGATGACCCTTCTAAATCCACATCGATAAGAACTGATTATCGTAACCCAAATGAGGATTTGAGAAACAGAAAGATTGTGGGATTAGATATTTTAAAAAAATTAAGCTACAATCCAAAAACAAATAGGTGGGAAGATGGAATTATATATGATCCACTTAGCGGACGAGAATGGAGCTCTGTAATATATTTTAACAATGATGGGCTTTTGGTAGTAAAAGGATATTGGCATTATGAGTTTATTTCTAAAACCTTATTATTTAAAAGATTATCCCAATAAGTTTTAATAAACAAACGGCGATGATTAATTTTCTTTTACAATATTTTTGGGCGTTTTAACACGCTATACACTAAAGTTTTTTTTGTTATTTGCTAAACGATTAGCGCAAAAAAAAGCTACCGTTTCTATCGTTAACGCAAATTTAAACCCACAACTATCCATAAATCAAAAGGCTGCATTTACTTAATTCTTCATATTAAATAGTTTGCATTCTTTCTGTTTTTTCCTTTTCTTTAAAAGTAAGGTAAATTACTAAACCGATGATAACCACTAGGAATACAATATTTATGATGGTAATAGAAATGTCCAATCCTCCATCCTTTGATTGTTGAATAAGCAAATCCCCTAAAGAAGCACCAATTGGTCTGGTAACAATAAATGCTATCCAAAATGCTAAAACTCCATTTATTATTTTAAAATAGTTTAAAATTCCAGCTAAAATAAAAATTGAACCAAAAAGAATTAAAGAGTTTAAATAGCCAAAATGCATGTATTCTGATATCGTGTCACCAACTCCAGTTCCTAAAGCAAATGTTGTTAAAACAATTACCCAATAAAAAATTTCTCT
>JACMNZ010000191.1 GCA_014378285.1 Pseudopedobacter sp. | reverse complement strand
TTTTAGGAGGCCTTTCTATATTAAGCAGTATTCCTTTGTTTATTGCATCCGGCAGAAATAAACGAAAAGCAGCCAATGCTTCTGCCTTTTTCAACATTGAAAAAGTAAACGATGATCCACTTGCTTTGCATCGTATAAACTATAAACCTACCCTATCTGTAAAAATTAGTTTTTAACTTATTAGAAAAACGCAGAGTTACTTTTTACTACATTAGTTTATTCAAATAAAAAGGTTTCTAATTCCCCATAAGTGGTATTGCACACGATTTATAAGCATTTATCTTGCTTAAAATAATATGAAAATGAAAAAACAATTATATATTTTGCTATGTTTTTTATTACCTCTTTTTACAAATGCGCAAAATGTGGGAATTGGCAACCCTTCGCCAAATGAAAAGCTGGATGTAACCGGTAACATAAATGTAACCGGCACTATAAAAGCAAATGGTGTAGATGGAAACCCTAACCAGGTGCTTATGAAAAACAGCATTGGAAATTTTTCGTGGGGCAACATTGGAGACTTTAAAAACGTAGCCACTTTTACAGATACACTTACGGCAAATATTAACTGGGCTGTTCCTGCCAATACCACGAAAATTTGGGTAGAGCTTTGGGGCGGCGGCGGCGCAGGCTTAGATGCCGGAGGTGGTGGTGGCGGGTATATGAGTTTATTGTTTGACGTTGTACCAGCACAAACTGTACAATTAACTGTGGGCAAGGGCGGCAAAGATGCATTTATAATAAGTGGGTCACTTAAATATAATCAGTCAGGCACCGGCAGCAGGATTGATATAGTAGGAACAGCTTTTATTGCAAATGCAGGCAATGGTGGAGCTACCGGTACTGGCTTTGCCTTTCCTCAATACTCGCCTGGTACAGGCGGCACCTATTTTACTTTTGTGTCTGCAACCTTATCGCCCCGAGGTTCATTTTATTGTGAAGCCGGCCAAAATGGTGGCGGATACAAACAAACTTATGAGGCAGTAGGCACCAATCAATATTTCATGGACAAAATGTATGGCTTTGGCGGTGCTGGCGCACATACTACTTATTACATTGCTGAACCTGCCATTGAGACTTTCTCAATAATAATATCCCCTGCATCTACAACGCAAACTGGGCACAGCGTTTCCCGTGCAGGCATATTCCCGGGCGGCGGTGGCGGTGGTTCAGCCGGCTTTGTAAACGATGCAAGAGGCGGGGCAAACGGTTTGATATTGATTCATTATTGATAATAAAGTAGTGGGACTGTTAACAGAGTATCAATGCCAAAGGGATTACTGAGCGCTTTGGTTTATTAATCAGCGGCGATAAATTATTAGAAAGTACGAGAATTTCTTTTGTTACTTTCCCTTTTTTGCTCATAATCTCCGTTATAACACTTCACATTTTGAACAATTTTTCAAAATACTAAAGGCTTCACTTCTTTAACATTATTAACTAACCTTAATTATACTTTATGGCCAGCCAACATGAAAAGTTTTCTTTAATAGATGAAGCTAAAATTTATTTAAGAGGCGCTGCTTACAACAATGATAAAATACTGGCGCTCTATCAAAGTTTAGAAAGCAGTAACCAGTTTGGTTATGCGGCAGAAGTGGTAAATAAATACCTGGGAGAACTGGAAGAACAGGGAGAACAAATTACAGATGAGGCATATCAGGTGTTGGTAAGAAATATTTATAAAGACACTTCCCTCTCCTCCTATTTTAAATACGATAAAGCCATCAACCTGTTACGGTCAGATTGTTCATTGGATACATCTACCAGTTGCGAAACAGTAGGATTGGCCGGCGCCATTTATAAATACAAATGGAAGTTTGATCACCAGATTCAAAACCTGTACACCTCCCTTGGCTTTTATAAAAAAGGCTATAACCTTTGGACACAAAATATTGTAACCAACGCTGATACTGATCTTGGCTACACCGCCATTAATTACGCCTATATATCGGAGCTAATTGTTGCGCAGTTTTTAGAACATTTCGCCAGCTTTGATGCCGTAAGCGAGGAAACCATTTTACGATATAACAATGCGCAAACCGCCAGACAAAAAATTGTAGAAGCTTACATTAAAGATATAGATGCCGAAAAACCCGAATTTAAAACCGCCGTAAAAAGCGACTGGCAATATGCAACTTTGGCGGAAGCATTTTTTGGATTAAGAAAATACAAACAGGCATTGTTTTTTATAGAAAAATTTATTGCCAAACAAACCATTAACTGGAAACTAAAATCGTTTGCACAACAGCTAAATGAAATTGCCCATTTTCAAAATTTAGAAAAAGATAATTCGGGTACCAGCACTAATACCTTTATTACAGAAGCACTTGATAAAGAAATGCAACATTCCTGCTTGCGGGCATTGGATAGTAAAAGATATGAAAACAGCAGTGCTGTTGGCTTTGTAGAAAAAAGTGTACAGAAAAAAGGGCTGGCACTATCGGGCGGTGGCTTTAGAGCATCTCTCTTTCAAATTGGTGTATTGGCCGCCCTTGCAGAAATAGATGAATTGAGAGATGTTGAAATAATATCCTGTGTTTCGGGTGGCTCCATCATTGGCGCATACTATTATCTACATTTAAAAAGATTATTGGAAGAAAAAACTGAAAGTGACATAACCAAAGACGATTACATAAACATTGTAAAAGAAATAGAAGTTGATTTTTTAAAAGCCGTGCAAACAAATTTGCGCATGCAGATTTTTACCAATGTTTTTGATAACCTTAAAATGATATTCAGTTCAAAATATTCACGCTCTTACAGGCTGGGTTCTTTGTACGAAAAGCATTTTTATTTACCCTTGTTTAACAAAGATAAAACGGAGAAAAGAACGGATCTTTTTATGAGCGACTTAATGATAAAGCCAAAGGATGCACCGGACTTTAGCATTAGCCAGCAAAACTGGGAGCGCACCAATAAAATACCCCAGTTAATTCTAAATGCTACCTGTTTAAACACGGGTCACAACTGGCAATTTACAGCAAGCTGGATGGGTGAACCACCTACTTATTTATCTAAAGACTTTGATGTAAAGCAACGGCTGAGAAGAATGTATTATAAAGATGCGCCGGAAGGATATACGGCTTTTCCGATAGGCAATGCGGTGGCTGCCTCCTCCTGCGTACCGGTAATGTTTGAGCCCTTGGTACTTAAAAAACTGTATCCTAAAATTGATGTAGAGCTGGTAGATGGCGGCGTACACGATAACCAGGGTATTGCTTCTATTTTGGAACAGGAATGTGATTGTGTGTATATATGCGACGGCAGTTCTCAATTGCCTGATAATTCAAAAACTACTGCCAATGAATTCTCCTTATTTTATAGGGTAGATAATGTAGTGCAGGAAAGGGTGAGAGAAACGCAGTTGCTGGATTTAAAGGCAAGAAAATACTCATCTATTATTACCGATTTAAAAATAATGCACCTTAAAAAAGAGTTGCCGCAGGAACCATTAAGCTGGATAAACTGCGATGATGAAGAGCGAAAAATACTGCAACACGAAATAAAAAAAGACGATGATTTGCTGGACTATGGAATAATGAAAAACGTACAAAAATTATTAAGCGAAGTAAGAACAGACTTGGATTCTTTTAATGATATAGAGGCGTATGCGCTTATGTATAGCGGTTACAGACAAACGATGAATGCCTTTAAAAAAGATGTGAAAGATTATAAAAACAACTGGAACTTTTTACAGGTAGAAGAATATTGTACGGAGCCTGATAAAAAGCAACCATTGATTGATCAGCTAAACATCAGTTGCAGCGTACCCTTTAAATTAGTTAGAAAATACAAAGCACTCCAGTGGTTTTTGAAAGCATTGGGTTTAGCGGCATTATTGTTTGCCATAAAATTTGTTATAGATAAATGGGATGAAGATATCTCGATCAAGTACGGCGCTGTGGCATTTGTAATAGCCACTTTTGTGCTTGGTCTTTTTTCAAAATTTTTAGCCAAACTGCTTGATATAAATGGCTATGTGAAAAAAATACTTTTGCTGATAACCTTAGCTACGGTGGGCTGGTTGGTTTTTAATGCATA
>JACMNZ010000190.1 GCA_014378285.1 Pseudopedobacter sp. | reverse complement strand
TCCACTGTTTTTGTTTGTTATTTATCTTTTAGAGTTGTGCCTCCTTTGGTTTGGAACGCTCTTTTTTGGATAATTTTACTCTTTGCTGCTATCAATGCAATTGCTAAAAGTTTTATGCAAGAAAGCAAAGGTCGGTTATTATATTATTACCAAATAGCTAGTCCACAAGCAATCATTATCGCAAAAATCATTTATAATATTTTATTAATGATTTTAATGGCAACCATTGCATTAATATTTTATAGTGTGGTTTTTAAAAATGATATTGGCGATGTTTGGTTATATTATTTGGCAGTACTAATAGGCGCAATTAGCTTTTCTACAGTTTTTACAATGATATCTGCAATTGCGTCTAAAGCAAATAATAACGGAACCTTAATGGCTATTTTAAGCTTTCCGGTTATTATCCCCTTACTGATTTTAATTATCAAATTATCAAAAAACGCAATGGACGGTTTAGATAGGTCGGTTTCTTTAAATGAAATTGGAGTTTTATGCGCAATAAACGCTATTGTTATCGTTATTTCTTTATTACTATTTCCTTATCTTTGGCGAGATTAAATTTTAGACCATGATATATAAAAGCTGGTGGAAAATACTGGCATCCGTATTTGTTCTTTACACCGTTGTTGGTGGTTTACTAATTAACGTTCCAACCTTACCCATTCTTCACGAATCTATCCGTAATCTATACTTTCATGTTCCTATGTGGTTTGCTATGATTGTGATTTACACAGTTTCTGTAATCTATAGTATTAAATACCTAAGTTCTGGAAATGAAAATCACGACTTAATAGCTGTTGAATCTGTGAACGTAGGGTTGATTTTTGGATTTGTAGGATTGATTTCTGGAATGATCTGGGCAAAATTTACTTGGGGAGATTATTGGCCAAATGATCCCAAATTAAACAGCGCAGCCATTGCAACTTTAATGTATTTGGCTTACGTAGTTTTAAGAGGTTCTGTAGATGAAGAACAAAAAAGAGCGAAAATTTCGGCCATTTATAACATTTTTGCTTACCCAATTATGGTAGTTCTGTTATTTGTTTTACCACGTTTAACAGATTCCTTGCATCCCGGTAACGGAGGAAACCCAGGTTTTGGAACCTATGATTTAGACAGTAATATGAGATTGGTATTTTATCCGGCCGTTATAGGGTGGATTTTAATTTCAGTTTGGATGATGACTATTAGATATAGAATAAGAATTTTAGAGAATAAAAATAATCAAATCAATTAATGAAAAAGTTTATTTCGCTTTTAAATATGATGTTTATTTCTGCATTGCTTTTTGCGCAAGACAACAAAATTGAAATGGCAGACGAGTTAAGAAGCTCAGGTAAAATTTATGTAGTTGTAACCGTAATGTTATTGCTTTTTTTGGCATTTATTATATATCTTTTCATTATCGATAAAAGATTAAAAAAAATTGAAAAAGGAAAATAGTCTAAAAACAATGTTTAAGTAATTTAAAGCTGTTTTTCTGTTATAATATTGATGGTGTAAACGGCACACTAACATTTTTTGATTTGCTTTTTCAATTTTTTTTATGTCAAATTTGCAAAAAAAATAAATCCGTATAATTTATAAATTAAGCGTTATGGCCAATAATAATCACCTTATTCTTAGTGAAGAACCCCACTTTTACGACGACGTTTGCCAATATGTAGATCAAGCTGCAAAATTCACTGATCATGATAAAGGTCTTTTAAATCAGATAAAAGCTTGTAACAGTGTTTATCGTTTTCAATTTCCTATCAGAAGAGGTAACAGTTTTGAGATAATCCATGCTTGGCGAGTAGAACATTCCCATCACATGTCGCCAACAAAGGGCGGTATTCGCTACAGTGAAATGGTTAATGAAGATGAAGTAATGGCTTTGGCCGCTTTAATGACTTATAAATGTGC
>JACMNZ010000189.1 GCA_014378285.1 Pseudopedobacter sp. | reverse complement strand
GGATTTGGTAAAATAGAACGTTATGATGTTGTGGTGTTCAATTACCCTATGGATGCTGATCCACCGTTAAGCAGACCTGTTGATAAAAGAGAAAACTACATTAAAAGATGTATGGCTATTTCTGGCGATACCCTAAAGATTGTTGACGCTCAAGTTTTTATTAATGGAAAACCTGCCGATTTACCTAAGATGAGCCAAACTCAATATTATGTAAAAACAGATGGTACAGATTTTAATCCGAAAGCTTTAGAAGATATTGAAGCAGACGTAGAACGCGTTACGGCAGATGAATATGTAATTACTATGCCTAAAGGCGAGGTTGATAAAATCAAGGCATTTTCTAACGTAAAAAATGTAGCTCCAGTAATTGCAGAACAAAATACATTTGAGCAACAAGTTTTCCCATCAGACCCTCATTTTAAATGGAACCAAGATAATTTTGGGCCTTTAATTATCCCTAAAAAAGGATGGACAGTAAAATTAGATAGTTTAACCTACCCGCTTTACCAAAGAGCAATTACTGTTTATGAAGGTAATAAATTAGAAGTAAGAGGAAACGATTTTTATATCAACGGACAAAAAGCAAACAACTATACTTTTAAAATGAATTACTATTGGATGATGGGCGATAACCGTCATAATTCTTTAGATTCTAGATATTGGGGTTTTGTACCAGAAGATCACATTGTTGGTAAAGCATTATTTGTTTGGATGAGCTGGAACGAGAATGGTTCGTTTTTGAGTAAGATTAGGTGGAATAGATTATTTATGGGAATCCATTAAATATTTAATAACTAAAACAAAAAAGTACTTGATTACAACAAGTGCTTTTTTGTTTTAGAGATATTACGAAGCATAAATTTTTAGAAGGTTAATAGTTTAAAATAAGAGGTTATCTTTGCCTAAATTTCATTTAAATATGAATTTAGTTAGGTATTAAATCCTTTAAAATTACAATTTATATGAGCAAAAAAGTACAAAGGGCATTCATAATCGATGACGATGAGGTGTACGTTTATGCTATTAAAAGGCTGATTAAAATTCAGAATTTATGTGAAGAGGTATTAGTTTTTACTGACGGACAGCAAGCGGTAGATTATTTGCTAGAGAATAAAGATGATGTTACACCAATGCCCGAAGTAATTATTATAGATGTGAACATGCCGGTATTAGATGGATGGGGATTTATAAATGAGTTTCAAAAAATAGATTTTAATTTAACAAACAATACTAAACTTTTTATGGTAAGCTCGTCTATTGACCCAAGAGACGTAAAAAAGGCAAAGGAAATACCAATGATTATAAAATATATCTTTAAGCCAATAACTTTTGAAGAGTTAAAGGAAGTTTTTTCTTAAATTAAATCACCTTTTAAATTCATCTATTTTTTTTGATGCTTTTTTGTTCCTCATTAAGTTCGGGGAGAAAAATCAAGATAAATAGAGATATGAAAGGAATAATAAAATAAATCCAAAACCAGAACCATGGTTTTCTGCCTAGATGTTGTGCAACTTTATAAGTTATGTGTAATGCTATGAAAAAAACAATACGACTATTCACTCTCGTGACCATAATTCTTTTTTCTTCATGCGAGAAGGGAAATACCCTTCTGAAGGGAACGGGGACGTTAAAGAATTTAACCGGTTTTGACGGCTGTGGTTGGGTAATACAATTTGACCAAAGTGGAACAACAAAAACACTTGAACCGACTAATTTAAGCGATTTTAATGTAATCCTAGATGAAGGAAAAAAGGTTGACTTTTTTTATTACAAGACAACTTCTCCAAGTATTTGCATGGTTGGGGATGTAATTAAATTGACTTCATTAACGAACAACTAGCACTACACATAACACTAGGTTTAAATTATGCCCGGGTGACGTGGTTCTTGTGCTGTTGTGCTTTTTATTTACATTAGTGCTTGGGCGACAACGTTATGCTTTCTATTCGGGCATAACTCAAACCTCTAAACGCTATAATTTGTGGAGATAATAAAATAGCCAAAACAAATGTTCCTATTAGAATTTCGGGCATCGCTTAATTTGGATCAAAAATAATACTTAATCAATAATACCCTAAAAAATCAAAATAATTTTTTCTTTGCCTTGGGATATAGGGAATACTTTATAAATGTTCTACTGAATAAGTTCTTTCAGAAAAAGTAGAAAAGCGTAAACTAGCTTTTGGGAACAAAATTACTGATGACTTTAAAACATCTGATTTTGGAGTTAACTTTTTAGCAGGTTATCAATTTAAAAAAGGATGGCTTTTAAATATCAATTATTCTCAGGGGATTCAAAATATTCTACCTAAAGAGCAAACTAGTAGTGGTGAAAAAGCCATAAATTCAGCTTTTCATTTTTGCGTTGGTTATGAATTTTAAATGTTTTACCTACTTAGCTTTTATCATACCAGTATTTAAAGAATAATGGCGAGAAAAAAAATAAAAAATCAAAACTCCCAAAGCTATAATAATCTCAGCTGCGGGTAAATGAAGAATTTTAAGCAATAACCCCAATCCTACCAAAGAAAAAGGAATGGCACCACTAACGAAAGTAAAATTTTTCATAATTATTTAATTTTATAATAAAACTCAACAATAAAATTAGAAAATACAATCCCCTAAATCGGGTATTTATTTAATAAAAAAACCGACGATGAAAACATCGCCGGCCTCTCGGTTTAGGTTGATTGGTAATCGTCTTAAATATTTTTAGCCAACCAATCACCAACTGCATTGGTTCCGTAAGCTTTGTTTTTTCCTGATAAATCTTCTGTGACTATTCCTTCTGCTAAAGATTTATTGACTACTTCTCTAATCTCATCAGCTTCAGCTTGTAAGCCAAAAGCATCTTCAAACATCATCGCCGCTGATAAAACTGTAGCTAAAGGATTAGCAATATCTTTTCCTGCTGCTTGCGGATAAGAACCGTGAATTGGTTCATACAATGAAGTATGTAATCCTTTAGAAGCTGATGGCATTAATCCCATAGAACCTGAAATTACAGATGCTTCATCAGTTAAAATATCACCGAAAAGATTTTCTGTAATCAATACATCGTAAGAATTTGGCCATTGTACCAAACGCATCGCAACAGCATCCACAAATTCATAAGCTACCGTTACTTCAGGATAATCTTTTTCCATATCCTGAACGGTTTCTCGCCATAAACGAGAGGTTTCTAAAACGTTAGCTTTATCTACACAGCACAATCTTTTACTACGAGTCATGGCTAGTTCAAAACCCATTTTAGCTAAACGCTGAATTTCTGCTCTGGTGTAAGTACAAGTATCAAAAGCGGTGTTACCATCGTCTTTTCTACCTCTTTCGCCAAAGTAAATTCCACCAGTTAATTCACGCAAAATGATTAAATCTGTTCCTTCAATTCTTTCTCTTTTTAATGGAGAATTATCAATTAAAGAAGGGAATGTAAAAGTTGGACGAACGTTTGCAAATAAGCCTAATTTCTGACGCAT
>JACMNZ010000188.1 GCA_014378285.1 Pseudopedobacter sp. | reverse complement strand
TTTGCTAAAAAACGCTTATACCTATATGGATCTTTATAATGAAACCTGTTTCGAGTGCAGTAAAATCATCACTAATAAATATAGCACTTCATTTAGTTTAGGCATAAAGGCGTTCGATAAAAAATTTCAATATCCTATTTACGCAATCTATGGTTTTGTGCGCTATGCTGATGAAATAGTAGATACTTTTCATGATAAAAACAAAGCATATTTAATCCAAAAGTTTAAAGAAGACACCAAAGAGGCTATCGACCAAAAGATAAGTTTAAGTCCTGTTTTACACTCATTTCAAGAAGTTGTTAATAAGTACCATATTGAATATGAGCTGATTGATGCTTTTTTGAAATCTATGGAAATGGATTTGGACAAAACAGCTTATACCGATGAAAGCTATAAAGAATATATTTATGGATCGGCCGAAGTTGTTGGTTTAATGTGCTTGAGGATTTTTTGTGAGGGAGATAATGCTAATTATCAAAAATTATTGCCAAAGGCAAGGAGTTTAGGTTCTGCTTTTCAGAAAATCAATTTTTTGAGGGATATCAAAGCAGATTATGATGAAAGAGGAAGAACTTATTTCCCTAAAATCGACTTTAAAAATTTCTCTGAAAAGGATAAAAAGGAAATTGAGGCAGATATTAAAATTGATTTTGATGATGCTTTTGAAGGAATTAAAAATTTACCAGATGGATCTAAACTAGGTGTTTATATCGCTTACGTATATTATTTAGAATTATTTAAGAAGATTAAAAATACCCCTGCAAATATCATTTCTGATAAAAGAATTAGGGTTTCTGATAGCCAAAAGTTAATTTTGATGGCTCAAGCTATATTAAAAAATAAACTAAACTATGTTTAAGTATTTCTCGTTATTGAAGATATTAAATTACATAAAATGAGAAATCTATTTTTTATATTATTAATTACGCTTTCTAGTACTTTATTTGCACAAGCAAGTAATATGGATCAGATACGTGAGGATTATATCGCATCTATAAACGATAGTGGGAAAGCTGATAAATTATGCAATCAATTGGAAGATATTAAAAATCCGAGTGCTGTGATTATGGCTTATTTGGGTTCTGTACAGGCTATTAAAGCTAAACATGCTTGGAATCCGGTGAGTAAAATGAGTTATCTTAGCAAAGGTTTTGAAACTATTAATAAAGCAGTAGCAAAAGACCCAAACCAACTAGAAGTACGTTTTTTAAGATTTAGTCTTCAATATTATGTTCCTTCTTTTTTAGGTTATAATAAAAGCTTGATGGACGATAAGAATAAAATATTGTCTATTTTAAAAAACACTCACAATTCTAAGTTAGATGTAAATGGAGAGATTTTAAAAAACATGGTCAATTTTATGATTGATAGTAAAAAATGTAACGCTCAGGAAATTGCCGTCTTAAAAAAAGTCCTAGCATAAATTAGATGGATAAACATTATACCTATTTACTGATTAATGTTTTAACTGTATTTTTTCCGATTGTTTTATCTTTCGATAAAAAAGTAAGTTTCTTTAAAAAATGGAAATATATTTTTCCAGGTTTAGTTTTTTCTGGTTTACTTTATCTGTTTTGGGATTATCTTTTCACTATAAATCAAGTTTGGTCTTTTAATCCTGATTATATTTTAGGAATAACGTTCTTCAAACTCCCTCTAGAGGAAATCCTATTCTTTTTTACCGTTCCATTTGCCTGTATATTTATTTACGAATGCTTAATTCACTATTTTAAGCTAAATATTTCTGCTTCAATCAGCAAAACCATTTCTTATCTATTGATTTTAATTTGCTTTTTTTTAGCTGTTATTTATCATGACAGACTTTATAGTCTTATCAATTTCAGTACGTTAGCTATTGTATTGTTGTTTACTCTTTTTAAAAATATCGATTTAAATATGGGTAAATTTTACGTTGCTTACCTAGTTTCTTTATTGCCTTTTTATATTGTAAATGGCATTTTAACGGCTATTCCTGTAGTGATGTATAACAATAATGAAAATATGGGTTTTAGAGTGGGAACTATCCCTTTTGAAGACCATTTTTATTCCATGTCGTTGATTTTATTGAACCTTATTTTCTTTGAATATTTTAGGAACAAAAAGTTAGATGGAACGGCTTCCTAAATATACTAAATCTCAACTCGCTTTGCGAAACGGACAAGATAAACCTCAAATTTGGGTAGCATATTTAGGTTTTATTTATGATGTTAGTGAAAGCCGATTATGGCGAGATGGCAAACATTATGAACATTGGGCAGGTCAGGATTTAACCGATGAATTGAAAGATGCCCCGCATACAGAGAAGGTTTTTGAAAAGTTTGTGAAGATTGGGATTTTGCAGAAATAGCAAGAATCAAGTAGCAAGAATCAAGATGTAAGGCCATAGCATTGTGTAAACTTTGAGATAACTAACAACAAACCAACTAACAACCTATCTAATTACTCAAAACTTTAAACATTGTTCCTTTAGGGATGCTCTGGTTAAGTGTCATTCCGTTTAATACTGCAATTTCATTGCGTCTTTTATCATTGTTTTCTTTACGGATATTTAAAATCTCACTTAAAGTTGTATTTGATTGGGCAGTGATAATTTGTATCCTATCAGGTTTTCTGTTAAGCTTATCAGCATCTGTTAATCTTTTAAATCCCGACATGGTATTAGAGAAAATATTATCATAATAGCTAAAGCTATTCAAATCTGTAATACCTATCATGTGGTAAATACTTTCACCGTCTGCAATAAAATACGAAAGTGTTCTAAGGGCTTGGGTTTGCTGTTGTTGATTTGCTGGTTGGTCTGCAATTACCCTAATTACGTTAAAGCCATTAACGGTTATTTGATCATTCTTTACTACGGTTAACCCATATTTTTGGATAACAGTATTTGCTGCATCTTGTAGATTTTTGCCGGGAGCTAAGCTTAATGTCATCAATGCTTTACCATTAGGTTCTGCCATTTGAAAAGATTGTGGACTATTAGCACTTTTCCAGCCTGATGGAATAGGAAATTGGAATTTTAATTCTGGATGATAAAAATAATTGTTTTCTACAAAACCTTGTTTTGGATCTTTTCCGTAAACCAAACCATCGATCATTTTTAAATAACTATTTCTATTAACTATCGGGTTTGTAAGATTGTTTTTTTTCTGGTATTGTGTTGCCAACCTATCAACAGTTGACATCCTTTCGCCTGGGTTTGGGTGGGTGGATAAAAAATCGGGTAATTGATTTCCGCTATCTTCTGATAATCTTTCTAATGTTCCAAAAAAATCGGCCATTTGGTGGGCATCATAATTTATCTTGCTAGAGTATTCTACCCCTAATTCATCCGCTTGTCTTTCTGCATCTCTACCAAATTTTAAAAATAACAATCCTAAACCTTGTGAAGCTTCTTGACCGTACTGTGCAAACGTAGGGGATAATATCATACCAGCTAACAATCCAATTTGGCCCAATGTTGATTTTGCTTGCTGATTAACCGAGTGACGAGCAGCAACATGTCCAATTTCATGACCCAAAACTCCTGCAAATTCAGCTTCGTTGTTAAAATGAGCCATTATACCTCTTGTAAAATAGACATAACCACCTGGTACGGCAAAGGCATTTACCACATCAGAATCTACTATTTTAAAATTGTATGTAAGATTAGGACGATCAGAAATTGCACCCATTTGTTTTCCCTTAACGTTGATAAAGTTTTGAAGTGTTTGATTATCATAAACTCCATATTGTGCAACAATTTGAGGGTCGGCTTCTTTTCCCATTTGGATTTCCTGCGCTTCGGAAGTAAAAGAAAGTTGCTTTTTACCTGTTACCGGATTGATAGCACAACTATTAAATAAGCTAAAAGCAAAAATAGAGATTATTATAAGTATTGGTTTTTTCATGATATTAAAATTGATTAATTTAAGTAATCAATTTTAGTACCGCTTTATAAAACGTTACAAAAAAGAGTGCATAAAGAAACCGATTTGAAATCTCAAATCGGTTTCTTTATTTAATGGGATATTAACTTTAAGGGTATTTGCTAATTAGCAATATTGTTCAAAAGCACCAATTAAATTATCGGCAATCATTTGTGCAGGACGGCCTTCAATCTGATGACGTTCTATAATGTGTACCAATTTACCATCTTTAAATAATGCCATTGATGGGGATGATGGAGGATAAGGCAACATATGGTTTCTTGCAGCATCAACAGCATCTTTTTCCATTCCCGCAAAAACGGTTACTAATTTAGTAGGTTTTTTAGCACTTGCAGCAGCAATTTTTGCAGCCGGACGGGCATTTGCAGCAGCGCAACCACAAACAGAATTTACTACCACAAAAGTAGTTCCTTCGCTTTCGATTGCTTTGGTTACTTCTTCGGCATTTTTTAAATCTTCAAAACCAGCGTTAGTTAAATCTGAACGCATTGGGGCAACTAAATATTCTGGATACATTTTCTTGTATTTATAGTTTACATTTTAATCTTTACAAAAGTAAACTTTATAGAATTGTTAGGCAATTGTTGTTATCAAACAGATGTCATAAATGCCATAAAACAATTTAAAATAATTAAGTCTAACAATCTAAAATAATCGTTGTTATGTTTGATATTTGAATGATAAAATGATATTGACTACTAAGAACAAAACCATAATTTTAAATCAAAAAATATTCTTTTTTTGGTGTACGATACTTTTACTTTCTTTATCAAGCTGTGCGGTTTTTAAAAAAAATAGGATAACCAAAAATAGAGGAATAGAAAAGTCTGATTATAATTTACCACTTATTGTTTATCCTACAAAAAACATCAATCATAAAACGATGATTATTTTTTTATCTGGTGATGGCGGATGGATTGATTTTGATGATGATTTGGCCGTAGCTTTCTCAGAAAATGGTTTTAATACCGTTGGTTTTAATTCTAGAGCTTATTTTTGGAATAAAAAAACGCCCAAGCAAATTGGTCAGGATATTTCTGCCATTATAAAAGATTACTCTAAAAACTTTGATTGTAAGAATGTTATTTTATGCGGTTATTCTTTTGGTGCAGATGTTGTTCCGTTTATTTATAATAATTTAACTTTTAAAGAAAAAACAAAGGTTAAGTCAATGCTTTTACTTTCACCTTTTGCTTCTACAGATTTTGTGGTTTACACTAAAGATCTTTTAAATTGGGGGGGCGATAATAGAGAATTTAAAGTTGTTAAAGAAGTAGAAAAAATAAAATTACCAATTAGTTGCTATTATGGGAAAGATGAAGAACCTAAACCATTAAGTGTTATAAAAAAGAAAAGGTTTTATTTATATCAATTAGAAGGCGGACATAGATATGCAGAAGGATCGAATAAAATTATTATCTCAAACCTTTTAAAGTCTTATGAGAAATCAGCTCAGCTATAATTTCTTCAGTTTTTTGATTTTTTTCTGCTTAATACCTTTCTATTCAATTGTTTATGGGCAGGGTAAAAATGTTGTTTTGCCCGTTAAATTACTAAAAACTAATACAAATAAACCTTTGGTTTTTTACATAACCGGTGATGGCGGCTGGAATGATTTTTCAAATCAGTTTATCAGTGGCTTAAATAAAAATGGTTACAGCATTATTGGTTTGGATAGCAAAAAATATTTTTGGATTAAAAAAACGCCCAATCAGTTTGCAGATGATGTTAAACCTCTTATTTCTCAGTATTTAAGAGAATGGAATAAAAAGGAAGTAATCATTATCGGATATTCTTTTGGAGCAGATGTAAGTGCTTTTCTACCTTCAAATATGAATCAGGCTGTTACCGATAAAATAAAAGCTATGATTTTGCTTTCACCAGGTTATTCCACATCTTATGAAGTGAAATTGATGGATATGCTTAATAGCGGAGGAAACTCAAACGGAGAAAAATACAAAGTTTATCCAGAACTTTTTAGAGCAAATTTTCCCGTTACTTGTATTTTTGGAAGTGAGGACGATAGCGATTTTAAATTGGGATTAAAAGAAAACAAGAATATCCATAAGATAATTATAAAAGGGAACCATCATTATGACGATGATATTCCCTTAGTTTTAAAAACCGTTTTGAATGCTATTGATTAGAAAAAAGAAGTGTGATTTTAAAAAAAAGATATAAGAGATTAAGCATTTTTACCTGAACAATTAACAACCTAACTATCTAGACACTTAAATCCCTTCAGAAACTCTTTTTAAAGCAGATGGAACTTGGAAAAGGTGATAATTATGACTGTAAATCAAATATTTTTTCTCCCAAGAAGGATAAAATTTCTCTTTATATTTTCGTAAACCCTTAAATTGTCCAAAAGCTTTCAGGTTCTCGTAAGCGTATTTAATGGTCTTCTGCGTAATGTTTACATTCTCCATTCCGCTCATTGGCGCTAAACCCATATTTACAGATTCATAACCTTCAGTTTGTAGGTATAAAAATGTTTTTGCCAATAACATATCCAATACACCATTTGGGGCATCATCCACTTTTCTAATAAGATCATAAGTGGCTTCACCAGGAGCATAATCAGGTATTATATTTAAAAAAGCAAAAACTTTTTCCTCTTGATCTTCTATGGTTAAAATAGTTTGGTTTTTTAAGATGCTTGTATCAAAAACACCTTGTGTAAAAGCCACTTCTTTTTTGCCTAATTCTTGTAACCAATTATCAGAAACCTTTTCTAGTTTCTGGAGCAATCCTTCTTTAATTGGCGAATTATAAATTTTAAAACCATAACCTTCAGATGTTAATCTACTGATTGCACTTCTAGTAGTTTTCATTTTACCACCTTCCAATTTAAAAGTTTGTAAATCTAATATAGCTTCTTCTCCAATGGGTATTGATTTCTTTTTTAATGATTGATACAAGTGTAAAGACTGATGGGGAACGCGATAATAGGTACTTATGAAACCATTTTCGGCACAAAAATCCTCAAACAAAACCAGCATATTCATTTTAGCTTCGTCATCTTTACCAACCGGGTTTTCTAATACTACCGCAAAATGTCTGGTTAGCTTAAAGCTGATAAAAGCTGATCTATCATCGTTAAAAAATAAAAATTTATCAGGGTAAATCTTAAAATAATCAAGGGCAGAAATACCATATTTATCCAATAATTCTTTTGCTTTTTCAAATTCTTCTGGAGAATTGTAAGGTTTAGAAAAATAGGGCTTAAGTAGGCTGTAAATAAAAAATAAAATCATACTCCCACCCGCAAAGTAGATAGAAA
>JACMNZ010000187.1 GCA_014378285.1 Pseudopedobacter sp. | reverse complement strand
AGTTTTGAACTGTAAACTGTAATTTTTGGAGGCTAAAAGGTTTTGTAAGGTAAACATCAGCACCTGTTTTCAAGCCCTCTAGTTCATACAAATCTCCTGTTCTGGCAGTAAGTAATATGATAGGAATGTGTCTTGTCCTTATATCAGTTTTAAGCGCATTACATAGCTCAAAACCGTCCATTACAGGCATCATTACATCACTTACAATTACATCGGGTATTTTATTAAATGCGATTTGCAGGGCCTCGCTGCCGTTGCAAGCGGTTATGGTTTGAAATGACTTTTTAAGTGATGATACTAGAAAGTTCCTTACCTCATCATTATCCTCAACTATTAAAATTAACGGAATATTACTAATCAAAGAGGTGTTTTTCAATTGCGTATTATCATAAATTAATGCATCCACTTCTGATTGTAACTTATACATAGTGGCATCTTCTACCGCTAAAAAGTTATTTATTTCATTACTATTGAAGTGGCTATGGCCCGATTTTAATTTTAAACAAAAACTTGTAGATTGAGATTTATTTTCTAGGTATAAATCACCTTGATGTAACCTTGCAATACTTCTAGATAACGCCAAGCCTATACCAGTACCAGTATTCCTTTGTTGCTGTTGTAGATTTGGCACTTGGTAAAAAGTGGTAAATAGTTTTTGTTTAGCTTCATCAGGTATGCCTTGGCCGTTATCATTTACTAAAATTAAAATATCATCCTCAGTTTTGGTAATGTTTACACTTACTACACCATTTTTTTGGGTGGCAAATTTGATGGCATTAATCAATAAATTAAAGATTATTTTTTCTAATTGCTCGGTATCTATATATGCTTTTAGTACTTCCAGATGGGTTTCAAAAACATATTCAATATTTTTTTGAGTAGCAATGTGTTGAAATGACAAAAATATTTCTTTAGTAAAAGCTATAATATCTGTTTCAGCAATATTAAGTTTCATCTTACCACTCTCAATTTTTCTGAAATCCATTAATTCGTTTACCAGTTTCATTAGTCTTTTAGCATTTTTATCAACTATTAGTAACTGTTTATTTATGGTGATGTTGGTTTGGGTTTCTTGTACTAATTTTTCTAATGGCCCTAATATTAACGTTAAAGGTGTTCTGATTTCATGAGAAACGTTAGTGAAAAAATCGAGTTTTAATTGGTTTTCCTCATGCTCTCGTTTTAATAAAGCCCTAATAAATATAAACCTTACTACAAAATATAATGCACCCGCCAATAAAGAAAAATAAAGTAAATAAGCCCACCAGGTTTTCCAAAATGGAGGTTTAATTTTGATATAAATAGCGCTAGGCTGGCTACTCCATAAGCCATCATTATTAGCCGCCTTTACTAATAGTTTATAGTTATCATCAGGCAAATTACTGAAGTTAATAACAGGGTTATCTATATAATGCCAATCTTTATCTAACCCCTCTAACTTGTAAGCGTATCTATTTTTTTTTGATTTTACAAAATTTAATGCAGAAAAAGTTATACTAAATATATTATCCTGATAGGAAAGCTCAATTTTATTTAACCCATATATGCTGTTTTTCAAACCTAACGTATTATTATTTTTAGCTGCCTTTTTACTAAATAAATTTAAATGAGTAAACACAACTAACGGTTCTACTTTATTTTCTATAATATTTGCTGGGTTAAAACTTACTAAACCATTGTAGCCACCAAAATATAAATTTCCGTTTACATCTTTTAATGATGAATGGCTATTGAAAACATTACCAGGTAATCCATCACTTTTGTTATAGATAACAATATTTTGATTGATTATTTTTGCTAAGCCCTTATCCGTACTAACCCAAAGTAAATTGTCATTATCTAACATGATGCTAGAAACATTATTTGAGGGCAAACCCTGCTTTTTATTATATAATAACAGCTTTTTATTAGCAATATCATATTTACCCACCCCCTCTGTTAAACTCCCAAACCAAATAATATTATCACTTTGTCTTATGATAGAATTGATACTGTTAAAGAAAAGGTCATTCTTTGAGGTTAATTTTTGAAATTTTATTGTACCATCAGTCAAAAAAAACAATCCATCTTCGGCAGCTACCCAAATTGTTTTGGTATCATCCTGATAGATATAATTGATACTTTTAGAAGGTAAATAATATGGGGATTTTTTAATTAGAAGACTCTCAAACTTTTTTAAACTTGGCTTACGTAAAAATAAGCCACCACCCTTTGTGCCCACCCAAAGTTGGTTTTTATAGTCGTTAATTAAAAAAGTGGTTTTCTTAGTGTTTAAAGTATTATCTATTTTAAAGTTTTTAAACTCCCCTGTACCTGCATTGTAATAGTCTAGGCCTTCTTCATAGGCTGCAATCCATAAATTATTATCAAAATCTAATGCTAAGGCTTTTACCAAGTTAGCACTTATGCTGTTTGAGTATGCGGTGTTTTTAAAGTTTGTAATAACACCTGTTTTCTTGTTTAAATAATTTAAACCTTCTGCCTCTGTACCAATCCAAATGTTCCCTTTTTTATCTTCTAGCAATGCACTAATCACATTACTACTTAATGAATTTTTATAGGAATAATGTTTATAAACATTAAAATTTATTACATTAGGATGGTAGACATTAATACCCCCGTAAAAGGTACCAACCCATATAGAACCATTTTTATCTTGATAAAGATCATATATAGAATTTTGATTTAAACTGGTAGGATTATCAGGATTGTAGGTTAAGTTTTTAAAAGTTTGTTTTACCGGATCAAAAACACTAATACCATTAAAAGTAGATATCCATAACAGCCCTTCCTTATCAACAATAATTTTTCTGATGATATTACTTATTAAACTATTGGCAGATGATTTTGCTTTATAATGTTTAAATAGTTGGTTAGTTTTATCAAATAAATCTAATCCATTAGAATGGGTACCTACCCAAATATTATGGTTTAAATCTTCAATAATGGTGTTCACATCACTTGCCGTAATACTCTTCGGATTACTATCATCATGATGATATGTTTTAAATTTATACCTGTTATTTTTTATGGATATAACCGCTAAGCCTGCTTGTGTACCTACCCATAAATTTTTTTTATGATCTTGATAAAGTGCTTTAATCAAAGGGCTTACTATGCCGTTGGCTTTTGAACCAGCACAAAAAAATCTATCAAATTTTTGTGATCCCTGCCATAAGTTTAATCCGTTTTCTGTACCCACCCAAATGTTACCGCTCTTATCTTCATAAATAGCTCTAATGGTGTTATTACTCAAACTATTTTTATTTTTAGGATTGTTAAAATATCTGGTAAAAACCTGCGTAGCTAAATTATACTTATTTAAACCATATTGGGTTCCTATCCATAAATTGCCTTTACTATCATTTAATAATGCGTTTATATTTTGGCTAGAACTTAATGAGTTTGCTATTAAAGGTTGGTTCTTAAATACTTCAAACTGCTGTCCATCATACCTATTTAAGCCGTTTTTTGTACCAAACCACATAAAACCTTGGCTATCTTGAGCGATAGAAAACACGCTACTTTGCGACAAACCAGCTTCTATAGTTAATTTATCAAATGTTATTTCAGCATCCTGTGCTTTTAAACCAGTTAAAAAGCATAGAAGTATAATAGTTGCAAATATAATTGTGATGTGGTATTTAACTATTCTCAAGATTATTTTTTTGTTTATTATGATAATTGGTATGCCAATTTAAGAAAAACATAAACTATTTACCTTAAAGTATCAATTATTTGCACAGACATAACAAATTTAATTTCATTTACTGATCAGCAAAAGGTTTAAGTTTACCCTTAGATAAGCAAAAAGAATTAATGCATGGCTACTATGCGACGTTTATTTAATTAAAACAAATAAGAAGATATATTATAAAGAGACAAACTAGCAATCCTAAAAAAATATGTAGGAGATAAAAAAACCAACATTAAAATAAAAATTAATGCCATTACTTTCCTAAATAAAAATGAACTGTTTATTAATCCTGTGATAAAATTAGTGCAGTATAAGGTGCTATAGAAATTTCTGAGCTATGGTCAAAACCGTCACACGCTTCGGCGAAAGCCTCTATATCATAAGATTTATAGTTGTTAAATTCTTCATCATAACCTTGATAATCAGAGTTAAATCTAACTTTCCATAGTCCTTTAGATGGAAAACCAATTCTATAAACTGCTTTATCGTTGCCAGAAAAATTCAAGATTACAACGGTAGTATCTTTTACTCCCCCTTCTTTCCATCGTTGGTAAGCTATTATTTTTTGTTCATTATCAGTACGGATAATCTGAATATGTTGACCAGTTAAACCAGCTGTTACGCCAGATAAATTTCTTCTTAGCGCTATTAAATCTTTATGTAAGTTATGATAACCCTTCAGCTTTTTTAATCTGCTCCAATCGATAGGATCCGTATCAGAAAACCATTTATCTTCTAATAATTCTTGTCCTTGAAACAACATGGGTATTCCAGGGGCTGTAAGAACCATAGCAATACCCAAAGAAGCCCTTTTTTTAGAATACCAATTATTTATATCATCAGAAGCAATTTCTTGAGCCACTCTGGCACTACCATTTGATACTTCATCATGAGATTCAGTGTAAACCACCCTTCTAAAATAATCACCACTATATTGATGTGTTAATGCAGCAGCGGCAATATTCATATCTCTATCCTCATCATGTTGTACCGTTAATAAATTACGAACCGGATGAACAAAAGCAGCATCCCATTGGCTACCAAATCCTAAACCTTCTCCATCACCTACCCTATCTGTTACCCAATTTAACTGATGTAAATCTTCTGCAATGGTTAATTTATAAGGATATTTTTCAATAATTTCTTGATTAATTTCACGTAGCAGAGTCAAACCTTCTTCCAATTTTCCATCCGGATTTTCATCTGCATTTACATTTCTGATGTAGGGAATCATGTCCATTCGTAAGCCATCAATATGGAAATCCTCTAACCACATCCGGACATTGTTTTTAATATAATTACGCACAGCTTCTCTGCCATAATCCGGACGCGTATCTCCCCAAGGCGTATTAGAACGCCAATCATTATAAAAATAAATTCCACCTTTATCATTTTCGCTCCAACCGTCAAACTGCCAAAGATCTAAATCAGACGGTCCAAAGTGGTTATAAACAGCATCTAATAATACTGAAATTCCGTTTTTGTGAGCTTCTTTCACCAATTCTTTTAAAGCATCTGGGCCACCATACTCACTTTCTATAGCAAAAGGATAGGAAGGATTGTAACCCCAAGAAAAACCTCCAGGAAATTCATAAGGCGGCATTATTTCAATAACATTAATTCCCAACTCTTTTAAATACGGAATTTTGTCTTTTAACGTATAAAAATCACCAGGTTTACCTTTTTCCTTAACATTAAAAGTGCCTAGGTGCAATTCGTAAATTATAGCCTCGTTCCAATAAGGCATAAAAGATTCATCTTCCTCCCAATCAAAATTTTCATTATCGTAAACCACAGAATTCCCACTAGAATTGGTCATTTCTCTTGCATAAGGGTCGTTTTTTGCAAGTTCTACATCATTTTGCGTGATAATGACAAACTTATATTCGCTTTTTGTTTTTGCAGTTTCTATATTTCCACCGTAATATCCATTTTCTTCATGTGCTAATTCTAGTTCATTTGATGTCCAATTATTAAAATCGCCCATTACAAAAACTTGCTTTGCATGAGGAGCCCAAACTCTAAAAAATACGCCTTTATCATGTAAAATGGCGCCCATGCCACTAACATTTATTTTATTGTCAATTTCTGATTGCATAAATTAATTTTATGAAAAATGATAAGCTAATTCTAAGCCAATT
>JACMNZ010000186.1 GCA_014378285.1 Pseudopedobacter sp. | reverse complement strand
TATGGTGTACCCCAAAAGTTGGACATTATGGTTAGTAATCTTGTATAAACTATGTATTGACTATTATTGTACTATTTTTAGCTATAGGTAACCGCTCATTAAAAACTTGGTTTGGTGTTAAATAAAGCAAAGATTGATGTTTTCGTTCATTGTTATAGAATTGGATATATTTAACAAGTCCCTCAAAAAGAGCCTTCCCATCCTTGTATTCTTTTAAATAAATATCCTCATATTTAATCGTTCTCCAAAATCTTTCCACGAATATATTATCTAAAGCTCTGCCTTTACCGTCCATGGACACTAAAATACCTTTGTCAATTAAGGCTTTTGTAAAGTCATTTGATGTAAACTGGCTACCTTGGTCAGTATTGAATATTTCAGGTTTTTGTCCACGTTTTAAGGCATCGGTTACAGCTTTAAAACAAAAATCGGTTGTCAAAGTATTTGATATTTCCCATGATAAAATATAGCGTGAATACCAGTCAACGACTGCACATAGATATAAGAATCCGCTTTCCATCGGCACGTAAGTAATATCTGTTGACCAAACTTGATTGACTCGTTCTATTTTTTTTCCCCTCAAAAGATATGGGTAAATTTTATGGTTTAAATCAGGTAGGGATAAATTGGGTTTTGGATAAACAGCTACAATTTCCATCATTTTCATCAATCTACGTACCTTCTTTACGTTTACTGGCTGAAATTCCATAGGTAAATTAACCCTTAAACGCCTGGCTCCATAGAACGGATATTTTGTGTAAAGCTTATCTATTGCCTTCATTAAGTCAATATTTTTACTATTTTCACCACAGGGCTTATAGTAATGAGATGACCTACTTAAACCTAACAATTCACACTGTTTTTCTATACTTAATAAGCTATTTTTTACCTCTATCCAATCTTTTCTTTTTGCCGTTGATACCCCTAATAATTCTTCCGCAACTTTTTTTTAAGAAAATCATTCTCTACTTTTAGCTGTCCGATTTGTTGATAAAGTGGCGAGGTTAATGCTTCTTGTTGGTCATCTGAAACCAAAACCTTCTTAGTGCCAAATAAACTTGGGATTCCAGTAATTACTTGCTTTTTCCAATCACTAATTTGAGTCGAGAGTAACTCGAACTCACTACTCAATTGAGCTAAGGTTTTTTGCTCTTTTAATGCTTCTAAAACTACTTTGGTTTTGAAATTTTCATCATAATTTCGCCTGATACGTTTTCCCATTTTTGTATTATTTTAAGATAAAGTTAATAATTCTTTAATTATAAACAGTGTCCTAAAATTGGGGTACATTATAATTATCAATTAAAACTTTACTTAGTGGTTACCCTATATTTATTTATTAGTTGACCTCCCTACTAAATTTAAAAAATATTTTACTAATAAATATAAAATTTAGTAAAAAAATCAAGTTCATGAATACCTAAATTATGTTCTTTTATCAAATATTTATAGATACTTTAGAATATAATGTACCCCAATTTTAGGACACTGTTTATAATTAAAGAATTATTAACTTTATCTTAAAAT
>JACMNZ010000185.1 GCA_014378285.1 Pseudopedobacter sp. | reverse complement strand
TTGGGTGGAGCTAAATCCATTTTTAAATCTTTTTGGTTTGCTTGTTTAGAAGATCCAGTTTGCCCATTGCTATTGCATGCGCTTACTACAATTGCAAATATGCTTAAACTCAATAATTTTAAATATCTCATGATGATTTTTCTTTGTGATTTTGTAATGAATTAACGGAAAAATAAATACAAAAGTTTTTATTTAAAAACAGTTTAAAGTCATGAATAAATTTGATAATTAGCATGTAATTAATTTTTAAACAGAAACTTAATTAACCATGGTTTTTTTGCGTTAACGATTGAAACGGCATCCTTTTTTTTCTCTTATCCTATTGCAAATAGCAAAAAAAGATACAGTGAAAAGCGTGTTAAAACGCCCAAATCAATTTTTGAACAATATTACTAACCGGCCCAGTTTTCTCTATCCAAACTTCTAAAATGAATGGCTTCTGCTAAATGCTCAATTCCTATTTGTTCACTTTCAGATAAATCTGCAATTGTTCTGGCTACTTTCAAAATACGATCATAAGCTCTTGCAGATAAACCCAACTTTTCCATTGCTTTTTTCAATAAAATTTGGCCTGCATCAGTGATTTTGCAAATAGCCCTTACCATTTGCGGGCTCATTTGGGCATTACAATAAACGTTTTCTGTTTCTTCAAAACGTTTGGTTTGCATTTCTCTAGCCTTAATTACACGTTCTCTTACTACCTCGCTTTTTTCAGCTTTCCTTTCGGATGATAACTCGTCAAAATTAACTGGCGTTACCTCAACATGTAAATCAATCCTATCTAATAGTGGGCCGCTAACTTTACTCAGATATTTTTGAACAACCCCAGGCCCGCAAACACATTGTTTTTCGGGATGATTATAATATCCGCATGGGCATGGATTCATAGCGGCTATCAGCATAAAACTTGCGGGATATTCTACTGACATTCTTGCTCTTGCAATCGTAACCCTCCGCTCTTCTAAGGGTTGGCGCATCACTTCTAAAACTGTCCTTTTAAACTCTGGTAATTCATCTAAAAATAAAACTCCATTATGCGCTAAAGAAATTTCTCCAGGTTGTGGGTTTCCTCCTCCACCAACCAAAGCAACATCAGAAACTGTATGATGTGGAGAGCGAAAAGGCCTGCGGGTTATTAAAGCATCTGTTGTTGATAATTTACCTGCAACCGAATGTATTTTTGTGGTTTCTAAAGCTTCGTGTAAGTTTAATGGAGGCAAAATAGTAGGTAATCTTTTTGCTAACATCGTTTTACCTGCTCCTGGGGGACCAATTAAAATAGCGTTATGACCTCCGGCTGCAGCAATTTCCAGCGAACGTTTAATGTTTTCTTGTCCTTTTACATCTGCAAAATCTGCGTCGTAATTATTGATTGCATGATAAAATTCATCACGGGTATCAACAATAGTTGGATCGGGTTTTATTCCGTTTTGAAAAAAGTCTACAATTTCTGATATGTGGCTAATTCCATAAACATCAATTCCGCTTACTATTGCAGCTTCCCTTGCGTTTTGTTTAGGCAAGATAAATCCTTTAAATTTATCTTTTTTTGCTTGGATAGAAATTGGAAGTGCACCTCTTAAAGCTTGCACTTGTCCGTCTAAAGA
>JACMNZ010000184.1 GCA_014378285.1 Pseudopedobacter sp. | reverse complement strand
TTTGCCTTCAAAAGGCGGGGTAAATGCTTCTTTAAAAAATTTGATAATAAATAAATGAACTCGGTAAAGTTCCAAGAACATATTATTAAACTTTTGCGAAAAACGGGATTTTTTTACCTCCAAAATATGCTATTAAAGGAACTTTTTGTACAACAATTATTCCATTGATTAAACTTTGTAAAAGTATCAATTAAAATATTTTAAAGATAAAATTTAAGTAAGGCAATTGTAACATTAATCAATCGATTAATGTTATGGAATTACTTAATGTAATAGCCATTAAAATCTACATTAATATTAAATGGGCTAATGTATTTATCCATTAAAACTGCAAATTCCTTTTTATTGATGATTTCATTTTCTGAATAACTACTTAAAAATCCAAATTTTTCTTTCCAATCTTTCTCTATTTCTTGTTTTATGGATATTGGATCACGGCCAGTTATAAAGCTAAATAAAGAAATAGTATTTTTTATTGTCATTTCTGAAGCCTCATTTTCTATAAACCAAATTTTAGATCGAGAATATAGCGTGGACATCACATCTTTAAAATCTGATATTTTAACAGAATCTTCAATATTAAAAAACCCTGTATTAAAATCGAATTTTAAAATCCCGCTGGCAATTATTTTTTGGATGGGATACCAAGCGCTATCAGTAACGGCAACATCCCTAACAGGATAAAGAAAACTTTTATAGGTAAACATTTCTCCTTGTGTTAGCCTGATATTTGCTTTTGATGGCGTAGTATTAAAGAATGGCCCAAATGCCGCCAATGCACCAACAGACTGTCCCATATTTGTCCAAAGTGCTATGTTTTTAAAATCTTCGGTTTCAAAATATTTAAATGCCGACATAGAAACAACCAATAAATTATCTTTTTCTTTTGGGATAAAAACACCCAAAGGAATAAAATGAGCAAGACTATCTTTTCCAAAACCTGCTGCACCACTTGTTCTATATATTTTTTGAAGTTGATCGTAAGGATTGTTTTTTTGTTGCTTTGTGTAGGCAACTAAGTTTTCAAACTTGCCGTTTTTATCTAAATTGAGGATATTAAATTGCGCTAAAACGGAATTTGCGCTGTTCGTTGTTGCATCCACCAAAACTTTACATTTAATATCTTCTTGTTTTCCATTGATATTCACTTTCACTTCCCATCCATTCTTTTTTTCTTCGATACCTAAAATAGGTGTCGCTTTTAAAAAGGATAAATCTTTTGTTTTTTTAATGATGCTTTCTAAAACCAATTGAGGCGTGGTTTTTATGGAATCCGAAGTTTTGATAAACTGATCTTTCCATTCTTTCCATAAACCTAAGTCAAAGGCAGGAATATTCATAGATGGCTCAACATCGCTAATTAAATTATCACTAGGAACAATGAGCAATGTTTTAACACCACTTCTTGCGGCCTGTATAGCGGCTGCGGTACCAGCTGCAGAACCACCAATTACAATTACATCTGGTTTATATTGGGCTTGGGCCTTGACTGAAAAAAGGAGTATAAAAATCCACAATGTTTTTTTTATCATATTATCTTAAAGTAACGATCTTTTTTAAAACTTAATTTTACAACGGCTCATTTTTAACAATTTTTAACTACGTAATGACAAATTTATTTAAAATGAAATGATAAGTTAAAACAGTATTATTTATTTAGTTGGATGAATAGCAAAGATGAAGTTTTATTATTAAAAGGTATTTTTGGATGATGAATTTATTGCCTTTAATAATTGATTTAAATTTAGAATTAATTTCTCTTCTAAAAGGAGTGGATGAAAACGGATGGAAAAGAAAATTATTAGCTATAGATGAAAGTGTAGAATTGGCATTTAAAAGATTGGTTTTAGATGATTACAAACTAATTAATCTTATAAATACTTTTGATGAAAAGGCTGAAGACATAAAGTATTTAATAAGTCTTTATGAAAATGACCAACATAAACTTAATATTTATATTGGGAAGCTGGAGGACGAGATTCTTGAAAAAGAATATGAAAAAAGATGGTTGTCGCATCAGAAAATTTTTAATGCCTTAAATAAACAAACTCTTCTACAACCTAAATATTATCACCCTTATTTGAGTTTAGTTTTGTCTCGACTGCCAGCATTGTATAATGAGGTGAAGGCTAATAGAGGCGATATTTTGAGAATTGAAATTGTTGGTGATGCTGGTGGAACTTGGATAATTAAAAAAGATATTGACAGATGGTTTTTTTGCGATGTTGATAATTATACGACCTTAATTTATATCGACCAGCAAATTGCGTGGCTATTATTTTCAGGATTAATTGATGTTTTGTATGCAACTCAATATTATCAAATTCATGGGGAAATTGCTTTAGCGAATAGCGTGTTGCAATTGAGATGGGTTTAAAATAGATTGAATTAAGACATATTATCTAAAAAAACATTTTTTGTTAATTACGAGCGTTAACGATAGAAACGACATCCTTTTTTTGTTTTTCTCCATTACCCAAATAGCAAAAAAAGATAAAGTGTATAGCGTGTTAGAACGCCCAAATATTAATAATCCAACAGGTTAACAATATCCTCAGAAATTGTTAATGCAATAATCCCATTAATAAATGGCAAATCCTTTTCCCCATTAAAAAATCTAGCGCTTACTACCCGGCTATCTAGACTTTTTTGCGATCGCTTTGCTTTTCAAATACTTTTAAAACCGCTATTTAAACGAATTTCATTTTGGCATTGTATTGGCTTATTTAACGCAAAACAATTAAAATTTAATTATCATGGGAAAATCAACAAAATCAAAAATAGCTTTAGGCTTAATATTAGGTGTTGCCGCAGGTGCTGCAGTTTACTATTTTATGACCAACGAAAACGGCAAACAACAGTTTAGCGATATTTTGGATGCAGTAAAAGATTTTAGCGATAAAGCTAAAGAAACGGCCTTAGATCAATCTTCTAAATTGGTAAACCAAGCCACGGAAGCATCTTCAAAAATTATGAGTAGGGCATCAGAAATTTCTGCTCAATTAGCAGATACTGCCAGAAAACAAGCAGAGCGTGTAAACTAGGTTATTTATTACCTATCAAGCTCAAAACAATAACAGAACTGTGTGTAAAACCTAGCGTGTTGCCAGGTTTTACAACTGTTAGTTTTTTTAGATAAACATCTAAAATGCCTTGTAAAACCTTCTTCCTATTTTCACGGTAATCGTCCATTGCCGTAAATCGATAAACAAAAATATTTCCTTTTTCATCTACAATTGCAGATATCGTATGCACAAAATCTTTGTACGCCGGCTGTATAATCACTTTATATTCTGGATATAAATAATCGTAAGATGCTGTTCTGTTTTCTAGCTTATTTACGACAGAGATTTTCTCTACCATAATCATTTCACTTTTTGATTTGAATTGAACAGGATTTGTAGCAGCAAAAAATTTTGTGCTATCGTAAATATTAGCGTTAATCATTTTCGCTCTTTCTTGCACATAAATACTATCTATCTGCCGTGGTTTCCTTAAATTTTCTACCGTAGTTTTAAGACCTTTGATATAATCTTCGGAGTAAAAGGTCATGAAAACTTCAGATCTTACATCCTTGGCAATTTTTTTCGCGTTCACTTCTAAACGTTGTAATAGCAAACTATCTTTACTGATGCTTTTAATCCTAAACCACTCCCTAGCGAAATTATAAACGCCATCATGACTAAAAATCAAATCGAAATCGAACATTTTATTCATTGTTGGGCTGTAAGCTTGTACCGTGGTATCAGATAAAAACTTGATTGCCCATTCTGGCTTTTGTTGAAAACCGATCTCATTGAAGGCTATACCACTTGCAAAAGTTCTTCTTACCTCATAATATTTTATGTTCTTAATTTGCTCGAATTGGAATTTTCTTTCCTCTGGATTTTCTTTTGGATTTTTTTGATTGCAGGCAGCAAGTGCAATTAGCGTAACAAAAAATAATAGGTATTTAAAATTGAACATTTTAATTTAAAATTTTAAGTCATCATTTCTAATAACTCATCAACATATTTACGTTCATTAGCTAAACGAGGTACTTTATGCTGGCCGCCTAGTTTTCCTTTGGCTTTTAACCAATCATAAAATAAATCGTTTGGAGCGATGTGAACTTTTGGACGTTTTAACGCCATATCCTTAAAACGTTTGGCATCATAATCAGAGTTTACCTCGCGTAAAGTATTGTCTAAAATGTCTACAAAACGTTCAAATTCTCTTGGTTTTTTTTCAAATTCGATGATCCATTCGTGAGCTCCTGGTTCATCTTTATCAAAATAAATTGGGCAAGCGGTATAATCTTTTATTTGTGCTCCAGTATCGGCGCAAGCCTTATTTAATGCTTTTTCTGCATTATCAATAATCACTTCCTCGCCAAAAGCATTGATAAAATGTTTGGTACG
>JACMNZ010000183.1 GCA_014378285.1 Pseudopedobacter sp. | reverse complement strand
TCCGCATGGCGGTAAATAAAGTAAGTGAGCAAAGCCGGGCTACGCAAGGCGTGAAGCTTATTCGTATAGATGAGAATGATAAGATTGCAGCCATTACTCAAATAGATGAGCAGGAAGAAACAGAAGAAATTGTAGAAGGCGCTGTAACAAATGAATTAGAGACCGGATTAAAAAATGCTGATACAGAAATTGCAACTGAAGATTTAGTTGATGATGCTAAAGATGAAGAGGAAGCCGATGACAAAGAGGTCGAATAAAAATTAAATTGTTTTTCGAAAATAATGACTGCCTGGAAAGGTGGTCATTTTTTTGTTTTAATAAAATATTTCGCATACAGCATTCCGCATTTTCAGATATAATCAAATGGTATTTCTTTTATATCTTTAGTATTATGGTAGGAAAACTAAATATAAGTTGGACTTCGTTTGAACATGAAATACCAAATGTTATCACAGAACATTTTTTCAATGAGTATAAACTTTCTAAGGATACTAAATTATTTGTTCTCGAATTTCAATTTTGGAAAGTTTTTTACGTACCAATTACCATAATTGGGGTTGCAATATTATTTGCAATTTGTGATTATGCTAGTCTTCTTCCCCGGAACGGTATAATAGAAATTTTTGAAAGTATTTATTATGTTACTGCAGGAATAGTTTTATTAAGTTTCATTCCATCTGCAATATCTTTTTTAAGTGCTTATTTTCATACTAAAGCCTACGTAAATGATCTAAACAAATCTATAGAAATCAGCAGCTCTTATTCAGATTTTTGTTTGAGGATGAGTGATGTCGATAAAAGATATATAATGGTGAATTCTAGAACTATGATGTAGGAATATTTAATGATATCTCACAGTTAAGGATTTATTTAGTCATTTCCGCAGGACAAAATACCTCATAGGCAACTTTGATATAGCTTAAACAGTTAATCGGTGTATCCTTTAGTTGTCTCATTGTATGGTCTAAATACTCAGTTTTGAAAGGTTCTTTTTCATGACTTTTAGGAATATCTTTCTTTGATTCTGCTATCGCTTCATTTAAATATTTTTTACATTCTTTCGCTATGTGTTTATCAAATTCTACAGAGCAACCTTTTGTCGGGAGCAATTCTATGAATTTTTGTAATTGATCGGCAACTAGATAAAATGGCGAAGCATTATTAAATTGAATTTCTTGCTCTTGTATTGTATATTTAATTTCAGTAAGCAACTCTAATCTTTTAGAATAAGTTAGTTCCATTAGTTATAAGTTTTAATATCCCAATATACTTAAACAATTCTATGTTGCTGCGATAGCGGCAACGATTCATCTAATATCTTTGAAAGTGGCAGGGGAAAGAAAAACTTAAAGCTTGATAGCATGTTTAACATAAAAGTTATTTATAGCTGGCTAAAGTCAACTGCTATAACTTTTTTAGAAATATTTAACCCACTACTCTTAAGGCGTCAATTGATTACTCAACCTCTTCAATTCTATCTCGCTTGCTTTGGCAGCAAAACTTAAATTAACTAAACGAAAACCAGATTGCTCAAAACTTTGTTGTGCATTTTTTACTTCTACAATAGTGGCTTGTCTTAGCTGGAAACGCTGTAAAACCAGTTCCAGTAATTTACCTGATAATATGTAATTTTCTTTTTCTGTCCGCAACTGATTAATATTGGAAACATAAGACTGGTATTGCCTTACAGCCTGCGCCTTAAAATCTCTTAACAGAATATCTTTTTGAACAAAAGCATTTCGTACATCAATATTGGCTACCTGTACTTGCTTTTTAAATATACCGCCGTTAAATATAGGGATGGCTACTGAAACGCCCACTGTGGGGCCATAATTTTGGTTGAGCAATAACTGTCCTGCTGCAGATTGATTTCTTGTGAAATTGTAACCGGCATTTGCACGTATAGACGGATAACGCAATGCAGAGGTTTCTTTCACGATAAGCTTGTTGATATTTATCTGATCGTCGGCAGCAATTACATCAGCATTTTTTGGAAGGTTATCCAAAACAGTTTGAAGAGAAAAATTATTTTGAACAATAATGGTATCGTTTATTTTGATTGTGGAATCTGCTTTTGAGGTAAGCTGCCTTAGCAATTCTGTTTTTGCCTGCGCAACAATTAATTCCTGTGCCTGCCTTGTTTGCTGCAATGCATTTAAATCTATTTGAGCCTGAAAGAAATCTGCATTATTTGCCAACCCAACGCTTTGCCTTGCCTTTACTATTGTTAACTGTTGGTTGGAGGCATCAATAGATTTATCAATTGTTTTTATATAATTCTGCTGGCGAACTACGTCATAGTATGCCGTGCTTACATCTGCAATTACATTTTGTACCTGACTATTTAAACGTTGACTGCTTTGTCCCTGTAATGCTGCAAGCCTTTGCTTTGTGGCGATTACACGACCCCCATTAAATAATAAAATACTTCCGGTAACATTTCCATTT
>JACMNZ010000182.1 GCA_014378285.1 Pseudopedobacter sp. | reverse complement strand
CCAGAATTACCAGGATTAACAGGAATAGAAACCTGATAAGCTGTAGAATCTCCACCAAAACCTGTAGAAGAACTTAAATAACCTTTTCCATAAACTATATCGTCTTTTGGATAACCGATGGTATATACGTCTTCTCCTAATTCTGCATTAGATTTTTTAAACGTATATGGTAAAGGAGAAAGATTTTTAAATAATGGATCAACTATTTGTAAAACGGCAATATCATAAGTTGGATCTATATAAATAGTTTCAGCTTTAAAAGATTCGCCTTTGCCATTTTGTACATAAATGGAATCGGCATCTTTTACTACATGGTAATTAGTAACTATATAACCATTTGCTGACAATGCAAATCCAGTTCCACCGTATTGGCTAATATCTTTAGGTTGATTAGCTGCGTCGTTTATATTTCTAATTAGTGCTTTTTGAGAACGCTTTATGGTTTCCATATCACGTTTCAATTCGCTGTAATTAGACACATGGTTTTGGTCATCAAACTGACCAGTAAAAAACAAAGTAGATAAGGTAACCAAAATGGCAATACTTGCAGCTACAGCTAAACTTCTTTTAGATTTTCTCCAAAAAGAAATTATTTTGGAAGGTTTCTCCTCAAATTCATTTCTTAATGCCACCATATCAATATCGTTATGGATATTTTCCATACCCGCCTTAAGTTCTTTTTTGTCTCCATAAGCTTTCAGCGATTGTAAAAAATTTAAATGCTCAGAAACTTTTTGATCAAAAGAAGAGTTTTGTTTTCTTTCTTTTTCAAATATAGATGTTTGTTGTGCATCCATCTCCTGAAAAAGGTAGGCTTCAATCTCTTTAATTAATTCAATCTCGCTTTTCATATCTTCTCTTTACTAAAAAACAACTTCTTTAACCTTTGCAGGCATTTATATTTCTGAGTTTTGGCATTATCAGCATTTGTATAACCGAATTTTTCACAAATATCTTGCATTGATTTATTATGGATATAAAAATCCTCAATAATAGTTTTACAAGGTTCTCCCAATTGTAATAAGGCTTTATCCATAATTAAAAATTGTTGATCTTTTTCTTCATGGTTGGCCAAATCTGGCTCTATAACAAAATGATCTTCATAATCATTAATGTTAACGTTAAACCTACTTTTATGGTTCAACTTTTTTAGCCATAATCTTCTACAAACAGAATATAAGAAAGTCTTTAATTTACTTGTTAATTCAAAATCGCCGCTCTTAATTTTATCATGCAGTATAATTATACCTTCCTGATAAATATCTTTTGCATCGTCTTCGTTTCCATTGTTATTGATGATCAATTGATAAACCATCGGGAAATAGGCTTTATAAAGATATTGAAGCGTTGAAGAAGAATTATTAAGAATCCCTAAAATAATCTCATTATCTGTTGGTTTAGAATAATTTATCTTACTACTCACTGTTTAATACTATTTCTGCTAAATTGTAACCCTTAATCCATAAAAAAAAATTAAATATTATTTATTTGGATAATAAACTGAATACGCTGTTTTAAGGACAAAAATAAAATCTTAAAAAAATTATTTTTTTGGGTTATGTGGGTTACCTTTTATTGTTTTTGGTATAAAGTGGAAATTAATCACAATTAAAAAGAAATTATTAATATGAAAAACTTATTCAAATTCGGATTTTTTGCTTTAGCATTATCATTATCAGTTGTTGCTTGTAATTCTAACAAAGCTGCGGATGAAACTGCAGATTCAGCTGCTATGGATTCTATCACTGTTGACACTATGGCTGTTGATACAGTTGCTGGTGATTCTTCAATGATTAAAGTTGATACTACAAAAGCAATGTAATTCCGAAAATCTTAAAAGATTTTTAAAAAAACCGTTATCGTTTGATAACGGTTTTTTTTTTGCAATAAACTTTTATTCTAATGATAATTTGTTGCACTTATGCAAAATGATAGCTCTATTATTTGTGATTTAAAACCTTTAAAAATTTTCATTATTTTGAGCTTCCCATTTTAAATTTAAAATGCAATTAGAAAAACTTGAAATAAAAGGTTTTAAAAGTTTTGG
>JACMNZ010000019.1 GCA_014378285.1 Pseudopedobacter sp. | reverse complement strand
GCGGCGGTTCCTTGTGCAACTATTTGTCCGCCATGTACGCCAGCTGCGGGACCCATATCTATCACGTAATCAGCTTCTAAAATCATATCCTTATCATGCTCTACCACTAAAACGGTATTGCTTAAATCACGAAGATTTTTTAAAGCTTTAATCAATCTATCATTATCTCTTTGGTGCAAACCGATGGAAGGTTCATCCAAAATGTACATTACATTCATCAGTTGTGAACCAATTTGGGTAGCTAATCTTATACGTTGTGCCTCACCGCCTGATAAAGTTCTTGCGGTACGGTCTAAAGTCAAATAAACCAAGCCAACATCCACCAAAAACTCAATCCTTGATCTTATTTCTTTCAGGATTTCTTTAGCGATGATGTTTTGACGTTCGCTCAATCTATCCTCGACATTTTCAAACCATTTTTGCAGATTCGTAATATCCATTGAAGCTAGTTCAAAGATATTTTTTTCATCCACTTTAAAGTGTAATGATTCTTTTTTTAGCCTTGCTCCTTCACATAAAGGACATTTTTTTAATACTCTAAAACTTTCAAGATCATGATTTGCATTATCTCCTTTTTTATCATTTTGCTCTTCCAACATTTTGATGATGCCATCAAACTGGATTTGATAATTCTGAACGTTCCACTTGTTATATTCAACAGGAACTGTAATCAGCTCATCAATACCATGTAAAAGAATATCAATTGCTTTTGGCTCGAGTTTTTCAATGGGTTGAGATAATGAAAATCCATATTTTTTCCCTAAAGCTTTTATCACTTGAAATATCCAAGTTTCACGATAATCGCCCAAAGGAGCTAAACCACCATTAACAATGCTTAGTTTTTTGTTTGGGATAACCGATTCTTCATCAACATCAAAAATATAACCTAAACCATCACACTCTGGGCAAGCACCATAAGGTGAGTTAAAAGAAAAAGAATTTGGTTGAGGCTCATCATAAGACACACCCGTAGTTGGGCACATCAAAAATTTAGAAAAATGGTAGCTATTATTCTCTTTATCAGATACTTTGATTATTCCCTTAGCGATTTTTAAAGCAGATTGAATAGAAGTATAAAGTCTTTTTTTATCACTTTCAGAAACAATTAATCTATCTACAACGGTTTCAATATCATGGATTTTATAACGATCTAATTGCATTTTTGGAGCAACGTCTACAATCTCGCCGTCTACCCTCACCTTCAAATATCCTTGTTTTCTAATCTGCTCAAAAAGTTCGCGATAATGTCCTTTTCTTCCCTTTACAACTGGAGCTAAAATATTAATAGGCTTGCCATCAAATTGCTTTAAAATTTGCTTTAATATCTGATCTTCAGACATTTTTACCATTTTCTCACCAGTGTTGTAAGAATAGGCATTTCCAACCCTTGCAAAAAGCAAACGCATAAAATCGTAAATCTCGGTAATAGTACCCACAGTAGATCGTGGATTTTTAGAAGTCGTTTTTTGTTCAATAGCTATTACCGGACTCAAGCCGGAAATTTTATCTACATCCGGACGCTCCATGC
>JACMNZ010000181.1 GCA_014378285.1 Pseudopedobacter sp. | reverse complement strand
TTATAGGTTGCGTTAACGATAGAAATGGATACCGGCCTGTGAATAACGCCTTGTGTAGTATGAATGGATAGCGTGTTGAAACGCCCAAATAAAAAACATCAATTTAAGAACGATTTAATTTTTTAATTTTAGCGCATGGCAGTATCTAAATGGAAAACACTTTCTTCTGAATATTTGGTTAAAAAACCTTGGGCAACTTTGAGGGTTGATAAATGTAAATTGCCCGACGGTAGAGTGGCGAGTGAGTATTATGTGTTGGAATACCCAAATTGGGTAAATGTGGTGGCCATTACTGAAGATGATAAAGTGATTCTGGTGAAGCAATATCGCCATAGCGGAGATATTATTTCTATTGAAATTCCGGGTGGTGTTATTGATGGAGATGAAAAACCAATTGAGGCTGCAAAACGTGAGCTTTTGGAGGAAACGGGTTATTTATTTGAAGATTTTGAGTTAGTTTCTACCATTTATCCAAACCCTGCAACCTCAAATAATCAAACATTTTGTTTTTTAGCAAGGGGCGGTAAAAAAGTTCAGGAGCAAGACCTGGATGAGCATGAAGATATTGATATTGAATTTTATACTATTGAGGAAGTGAAGCAAATGCTTTTAGAGAATAAAATCCCTCAGGCATTACATGTTACCGGTTTAACTTATGCGTTTTTAAAGTTGGGTGTTTTAAAATAAATTATTCATCTAAAGACATAAACAAATTGTTTAATGATTCTGAAAATAGGGGATGGGCAAATATGTTGTTCCGTATTTGCTCATAAGTAATTTTCCCCAACATGGCCATTTGCAAAACTGACATGATTTCGCCTCCTTGCTCGCCAATAATAGATGCACCTAAAATCTGTTTGGTATCTGCATCTACAACAGCTTTCATATAGCCTTTTGTTTCGCCAGTTTCTAAAGCTCTAGCTACATACTTCATCTCTAATTTGGCCACTTTATAATTGAGTTTTTTCTTTTTGGCTTCATCTTCTGTAATCCCAACTCTGCCTAATTGAGGGTCGGTAAACATGCAGTAAGGCACAATCCTGTTTTTTGTGGTATGATTTTTTTCTTTTAGAAGATTATCTGTAACTACTAAATAATCGTTATAAGCAATATGTGTAAATGCTGGACCACCTTTTACATCGCCTAAAGCATAAATATTTTTTGTAGACGTTTGCAAATTATCGTTTACTTCTATGTAGCCTCTATCGTCGGTTTTTACGCCCGCAAAAGATAATTTTAACTGTTTAGTTTGAGGCTCTCTGCCGGTTGCCACCAAAATATGGCTACCCGTAAATTGATGTTCTTTACCATTAATTTTAGCTTTAACGATTTTTGATTTATTATCACCAGAAACGGATAAAACTTCTGAGGAAGTATGGATTTCGATATTTTCGCTTTTAAAAATATCTGTTATCGCTATACAAACATCATCATCTTCGTGAGGTAATAATGTATCGCTTTTTTCTAAAATATTTACCTTTGCGCCAAACCTGCCCATCATTTGTCCAAATTCTAAAGCGATATACCCACCTCCAATAATGATTAAATGTTCTGGAACTTCTTGCAACTCCATTATAGTGGTTGAGGTTAAGTAAGGAGTTTTATCTAATCCATCTATATTCGGGATTCTTGGAGAACAGCCTGTATTGATAAAAATCAAATCACCATAAACATCAATAGTTCCAGTTTTTAAATCGATTTTGATTTGATTTGCAGTTTCAAAATAACCCAATCCCATAAAAATAGTAATGTTTTTTTCTTTCTCTAAACCTTTTGTTGCTCCGTTTCTAAAAGATTCTACTATTTCGTTTTTCCTATTTAAAACTGTTTGATAATCAATCCTAAAATTATCAGAAAGCGCTCCCCATTTTGCGCCATTTTTTGTAAGATAGGCAACCCTTGCGCTTGCAACCATGGTTTTGGTAGGAGAGCAGCCATCGTTTATACAAGTACCGCCAATTTCTCTTTTTTCGATAATGGCAACCTTTTTTCCTGCTTTGGCAAACTTTTTTGCTAAAGGGATCCCAGCTTGCCCAGCACCTAAAACTATTACATCGAATTTTTGCATGATTGATTTTTTTAGAGGATTATTAAAATATTATCATCCGTTCAACCAATTAATAAGCATATAAGATGCCATTTATTTTTAATGAAAAAGCCCTTAATCTTTATCAAGGATTAAGGGCTTTTAATAAATGATGATTTATTTGTCGGTTTGTGGATGTGTTGGCTTAACCTCTTGTTTCGGCTCACTTTTAATATCATCAAACTGTTTTTTATTGTCGCCGTTTTTTTCTTTATAGCCTCCTTCAGGCCCGTCTTCTAAATTTTCGTTTCTTCTATCGGCTTCTTCTTTTGCCCTGTTAATTTGTTCATCGGTTCTTTTATCGTCCGTTTCCTGCCTCGGTCCAGATTCCCATTTTTTATCTTTTGCTTCCATGGCTATTTAGTTTAATTGATTTATTAAATCAAATCAAAATTCTTGCCAGTAGATATAGATCAACTATTTCAAAGTAATCTGTCTCTTAATGCTCTCCTCTAAAGAGATAAATGTTTCTGTACGTTGTATTCCAGAAACGGCCTGTATCTCATCATTCAATACATAACGTAAATGATTGGTATCCCTACAAATTATCTTAGCGAACATAGAATAACCACCCGTAGTATAATGTAGCTCTACAATCTCCTTGATTTTTTTCAGTTCGTTTACCGCATCATGATAAATAGAGCCTTTTTCTAAGTAAATGCCAAGGAAAGCACAAATATCATAACCTACCTTTTG
>JACMNZ010000180.1 GCA_014378285.1 Pseudopedobacter sp. | reverse complement strand
CTGGCGTAACCGCAAACCTATCCCACTTATTATAAAAATCATTTAAAGTGGTATCTGCTTCTATAGCAAAGTTTAATCCTGCTTCTCGGTTTCTCTTTTTGCCTATCTCGTTGCTGGCGTTTTCATATTCTTTTCTCGCAAAAGCATTTTCTATATCAGGGTTTTTAGTATCTAATTGATAATAAGTTACGTTGTCAATCGAAATATCAACAGGGTCTGTTCCATAAAACCAACCTCTCCAAAACCAATCTAAATCTACGGCAGATGCATCTTCCATCGTTCTAAAAAAATCTGCCGGCGTAGGATGTTTGAAAGCCCATCGAGTTGCATAGGTTTTAAAAGCAAAATCAAATAGCTCACGTCCCATTATCGTTTCTCGCAAAACATTTAAAGCCGTAGCTGGCTTCGCATAAGCATTTGGACCAAAATTTACGATATTTTCAGAGTTGGTCATAATTGGCTCTAATTGGTCTTTTGGCAATTTCATATAATCGGTAATCATGCGAGCCGGACCTCTTCTTGATGGGTAATTATTATCAAATTCCTGCTCTGCCAAATATTGGCAAAAAGTATTCAAACCCTCGTCCATCCAAGTCCATTGGCGCTCGTCAGAATTTACGATCATCGGAAAAAAATTATGGCCTACTTCATGTGTTATCACACCAATCATCCCATATTTGGTAGCTTCAGAGTAAGTTCCGTCTTTTTCTGTTCTTCCATAATTGAAACAAATCATCGGGTATTCCATTCCATTTGCAGCCTCCACAGAAATGGCAACCGGATAAGGATAAGCAATGGTATGCTTAGAATAAACCTTTAAAGTATTAGCGATTACCTTCGTAGAATATTTTCTATATAAACCATAAGCTTCTGGACCATAATAAGACATCGCCATTGGCGATTTTCCCTCCACATTTACTTTCATGGCATCCCAAACTAATCTGCGTGAGCTTACAAAGGCAAAATCTCTTACATCTTTAGCTACATAAGTCCAAGTTTTTTTGGCTGTAGATTTAACTTTCATAGCATTTTTTGCTTCTGCTAAAGTCACCACTTCTAAAGGTTCGGTAGCAGTTTGTGCTTGTTTCCAACGGCTATATTGTGCCGAAGTTAAAACAGAACTATAATTTTGACATTCGCCAGTCGCACCAATAATATGATCTGCCGGGACGGTAATATTCACTTTAAAATCTCCAAAAGTTAAGGCAAACTCACCACGGCCAGTAAACTGTTTATTTTGCCATCCTTGAAAATCAGAATAAACTGCCATACGAGGATACCATTGCGCAATAGTGTACAAATAGTTGTCATCATCTTCAAAATATTCATATCCACCACGGCCACCAACTGTTAAACGATCGGTTATTTTATAATTCCAATTAATTTTAAAAATAAACTTCGCTCCAGGAGCTAAAGTCTTTTGCAAATCAATCCTCATCATAGTTTGGTTAATGATATATTTTAGAGGATTTCCGCTAGCATCTGTTGCTTTTAAAATATTTACACCAAAATCATTTATTCCGCCAATAATTCCGTTTAATTGGCTGGCACTCATTTTATTATTCATTTTACTGCCATCAAAAACCTGATTATCGCTGGTTGCTTTATGCTCATTTTCCTCCAGTTGCAACCATAAATAAGTTAATGGATCTGGCGAGTTATTGGTGTAAGTAATGGTTTCTGAACCAGTTAAGCGTTGGGTTTTATCATCAAGTTCTGCATTAATCTCATAATCTGCTTGTTGTTGCCAATATTTTGGACCAGGCGCACCAGATGCAGAACGGTACATATTTGGATCGCGGATGATGGTTTCTAACTGCTCAAACTTGTTCCCGTGGTTTGAACCCGGATTATTCTGTTGAAACTGCGCAAAAGTACTTCCGCAAACACCGAAGCTTAAAAGGAAAAGTATGGATTTTATTTTCATGTTTATTTAGTAACGAGTATTGAGGTGTAAGATTTGAGAACCTTAAATATGTTTTATGTTATTAAGAAATGTATTTTACATTTATAGTTGTTTAAATCTTTTGATTGGCAAAATGATATTATCGATTTTTTTGTTCTAAATATTTATTTAGGCATGTCCCTCATAAAAAATTCGGGTCGGGCTTTACGCTCATACTGCACAGGCCTTATCCACAGGCCGGTATCCGCTTCAATCCCTCATGTAAATTCATAATTAATTTAAAAATTCATTCATTCCTAATAAGCAACTTAGTTATTATGAAAAAATAACAAAAACAGTATATTCGATTTCAAGCACTAACTAATTAACCACCCAACAAACTAACTACCTGTCAAACCGGAAACCTTTCAATAGCCATAATTACTGCGATACCAAAAATTGCTGAAGAAAGAAACAAATTCCACTCTCTCCTTTGCACTTTTAATATATTTATCATCAAAAAAGAAATCAATAATACCGAAAGTACAATAATTATTTGTCCAAACTCTAACCCAATGTTAAAAGACAGCAGTTCTGCAACAACATTGTTGCTTTTACCCATCAAGCTTTTCAAATAATTAGAAAAACCCATGCCGTGTATCAAACCAAAAAGCAAAGCGAGGAAATAAGTAGGTTTAAATCCGTTTTTTGATGTTTTTTTTCTTGCGATATTGATAAAAGCAGTGATAAAGATGGTGACAGGAATTAAAAATTCTATATAACTAGAAGGAATTAGAATTTTATTAAAAACACTTAAGGCTAAAGTTAAAGAATGCCCGATAGTAAAAGCTGTGACTAATATTAGGACTTTTTTCCAATCACTAAGTAAAAAAACGCCACATAAGGCAATTACAAAAAGGATATGGTCATAACCTTGCCAATCTAAAATATGTTGCCAACCCAATTCAAAATAAAGAGAGAAGTCTTGCATTAAATTCTTTTAGTAGTTTTGTTTTATAAATCGCAAAATATCAAAAATGATAAATATATTAATCGTTCTGTTCAGTTTTTTTCATCCTTTCTATGTAAGTGTTACAGACATTAACCATAACCCAAAGAATAAAAGCTTAGAAATAAGCTCAAAAATTTTCTTCGATGATTTAGAAAACGGGATTGAAAATGAAAATCATGTTCGTTTTGATATTATTAAACCCGTGGATAAAACAAAGGTAAATGCCTTGATTGCGAGCTACATTAAAAAACATCTCCAAATAAAAGTTGATGGTAAATTATTAACCATGAATTATTTAGGTTATGAAATACAAGAAGACGCCGCTTGGTGTTATTTAGAAATCCCTAAAGTGAATAAAGTTAGTAACATAGAAATTAACAATAATATTTTGTTTAAGCTACATTCAGAACAGATTAACATGCTAAATGTAACTGTAAACGGCAAACGCCAAAGCACTAAATTAGATGCACCCACAAGCAGGGCAAGTTTTGGGTTTTAAATATTAAGCGTATCGCTGATAAATATATTTTCTATTTTGCATTATGCTTTCTATTTGCATCCCACATTTTAATTATGAGAATACTTCTCTTTTAAGCGAATTGAAAACGCAATGCCAATCTCTAAATCTGAATTTCGAGATTTTAATTATTGATGATGCTTCAGAATCTAATAAAAAAAAATATCTGCAAGCATTTGAAAAAAAGCCTTTTAGGGTAATTTACTTAGAAAAAAATATTGGCAGATCGGCAATTAGAAATCTTTTATCCAAAGAAGCAATTTTTGATTTACTCTTATTTTTGGATGCTGACGGAAAAATTGAAAACGATAATTTTATTAAAACCTATCTAAATAATTTTAATGAAGATATAGTTAGCGGAGGTAGAGCTTACGCGGATTTAAAGCCTGATAAAAATCATTTCTTACATTGGAATTATGGTTTTAATATCGAGTCTAAAAGTCAAAGCTTTTTCCATTCTAATAATTTCATCATTAAAAAAAATGTTTTTGATATTTTAAAATTTGAGGAACAGATCAAAAATTACGGTTATGAGGACGTAGTTTTTGGTTTAGAAGCAAAAAAATTAGGAATTAGCATGACAAGCATCGATAACAAGGTGATACAAGATGATTTAAAAAATAATCAACAATTTTTAAATGATGTAAACCAAGCCTTGGATAATCTTTTAAAAATTATCGATATAAAAGATGAACTACAAATTGTTGATTTTGTTGGGATTAGCAGAAAATATAAAGCCTTAGAACGGCTAGGATTAAATAGTTTATTATCGATAAGAAATCATAAAATAACTGATAGTTTAAAAAATTCTTTGATTTTAAATCCTAAACAAAACAGCAATCTTTTATTATCAGTTTATAAACTTTATAAATACCATCAGCTAAAGAAATTATAGCTGGTATAAATCTCCAATCAATTTTAAATCTCCTGCATCCATCATTAACCTCACTAAATCTAGTTTTTCTTTTTCAGAGCCTTTTCTTACTGAAATTAAAATTTCTTTTAAAGTCAACGTGTTTTGGTTTGATAATAATTGTATGATTTGATGTGCAATTTGACTATTCAAATCTTGCTGTAGATTTCTCTTTTCCGTTAAACAAATATCACAAACGCCACATTTTCTGACCTCCGTTTCATCAAAATATTTTAAAAGCTGAATGCTTCTGCACACCTCATTTTCTATAAAATTTAATACAGAAAGCATTTTTTGATGATAGTTTTTCCTTCTTTCTTGATAGTAAATGGCATCAATAACTAAATCCTTAATAGGGATTCTTGGTTTTAAAAAAGTAAGTAAGGGTAAATCTGTTTGTTTCTGGTAACTGATAATCTCCAATTTATCTAACTCTTCTAAATAGGAAACCACCAAACTTTTATTGATGCCATTCTTTTGTGCGATATCAAATTCTTTAACTTGTATAAACTGATCAAAAGCACCTCCATAAAGTCTTAATATCGATTTTATAAAACCATCATATTTAGCATTTTCTACTTGGAATTTATACAAATCATCGCCATCTACAATAACCTGTAAACGAGAAGGTAACAACGCGTTTTCACTCAAGATAAAATACTCGTTATGTTCTAAAAACTTAATAGCGCTTATTGCACTTAAAACTTCTAGTTGAAATTTAGAGCAAAAATCGGCTACATTAAAATCATAACTTATTTCCATTCCTCCTTCAAACGGAATTTGTAAGTAATTGCATAAAAAGTGATAAACCTGTTTAATATAATTGATGTCAGGGAAATTTTGTTCGTACTTTTTCTCAAAAGCCATTTTATCCCTAGGCTGATAAAGCATAACCGCATAAGCCTTTTTTTCATCTCGCCCTGCCCTACCTGCTTCTTGATAATAAGATTCTAAACTTTCTGGCATTTCATAATGCACCACAAACCT
>JACMNZ010000179.1 GCA_014378285.1 Pseudopedobacter sp. | reverse complement strand
TTTTTCAGCAGAGAAATACTAATTCTACCAGAGAAAATGCTTTAAATACAGTAAGCGAAATTCAAAATCTTTGTGTTAAACACCAAAAAAAACTAGTAGTCTATTTATCGATGGGTTTTGGAAATCCATACAATGAGCCTTATGATTTACCTATTTTAAGTGAATGGACAGAAAAATTAATTGCTAGCGGTGTTCAAATTTTAGCATTATCTGATACCATTGGGGTTTCAAATCCTCAAAACATCAAAGAAATCTATCCTTTTTTAACAAAAAATTATCCCAAAACAGAATGGGGATTACATTTACACAGTACTCCAGATAAAAGTTTAGAGAAAATAGAAGCAGCCTTTAAAAACGGATGTACCCGATTTGATGCTGCAATAAAAGGTTACGGCGGCTGCCCAATGGCAAAGGACGAACTCACTGGCAATGTTGCAACAGAAAATGTCTTGGCTTATTTAGAACAAAACCAGTTTCATACCACTATTAATAAGGAAGCATTTTTGGAAGCTTTAAAGTTTTCTGAACAAATTTTTACTTCTTAGTTTATTTTATAATTATATTTCTCCTATAATTAACGCATTTAATAAAATGGAAAATCTATCATCCTATATCAATAATTACAAAAATACCGAAGAACACAATGATCATATATGGGAACTTTTTAAGGATAAAATTAATGAGACCGATTTCTTAAAAAAGCATCGAGATTATGTGGAAGAGAAACAAGCAGGTTTTGGCGATCGCTCTTTTCATTATATGTGGTTTTTGATTTTGCAACAATTAAAAGAAAAAAACAGAAAGATAGATTGTTTAGAGATTGGAGTTTTTAAAGGTCAAACTATTTCTTTGTGGGCTTTGGTTGGTAAAAAGTTGGGTTTCGATATTGATATTACCGCCATTTCTCCATTAGAAGGCAATTATCCAAACAATAGTCTGTTCAGAAATTATTATATCAGAAAAACATTATCATACTTAGTTCCATCGATTAGAAGGGATTTTAAGGATGGAAATATTCATATTAATGAAGATTTTGTGAAACATATCGATAAAATGTTTAAAAATTCTGGTTTAGACTTAAAAGAAGTAAACCTCATTAAAGGTTATTCTAATGATGACGGAGTTGTTGCGCAGGTTAAAGACAAGAAATTTGATCTCGTTTACATTGACGGTGACCATAGCTATAAAGTTTGCAAAGAAGATATGGACAATTTTATGCCACTAATAAAGCCTGGAGGCTTTTTAATTATGGACGATGCAGCAAATCTAATCCCAGGAACTAAATTTTTTAAAGGTATTGCAGAGGTTTCAAGAGCAACAGAAGAAATTGATCCGTTAGTTTATAAGAATGTATTGAATGTTGGGCATAATAGGGTTTTTCAAAAGGTTGGGTGAATAGAATATAACCCCTAAAATATACAAGTTAGGTGCAACCTAGAAGAACGACAATTCATTGGATTCTTTTTAATATTTTATATTTTAGTATTTGCTTAAATAAGCAAATTGACTATATTTGTACTATGGTCAACATTTCTTGCATAAGACAACAGGCGGACGTTAAGCAAATAAACCGTTGCAAAGACAGGGTTTCAGAACTTAACGGCTCGTTTGATTATTTATCAAACGGACTTGAATTGGCAGGAAACAACGTAAGACTTAAAATTCTATTTTTACTTTTTGAAGAAAAACGACTTTGTGTTTGCGACATCAGCGACATTTTGGGCATGACAATCTCTGCAGTTTCACAACATTTGCGAAAACTTAAAGACCGAAAACTTCTTGAAACCGAACGAGAAGCACAAACCATTTTTTACTCATTGACAAAAGAGTATGAAAAAATACTGAAACCGTTTTTTGAAATACTTGACGAAAACAAAATTTTGGAGATAATATGAAAACCGACAATAAACTAATCGGAGCAGGACTTGTGACAGCTTTTGCAGCTTCATTATGTTGCATTACACCAGTCTTGGCTTTAATTGCAGGAACAAGCGGACTTGCATCAACTTTTTATTGGCTTGAACCATTTAGACCATATTTTATCAGCTTTACAATTTTGGTGCTTGGATTTGCTTGGTATCAAAAATTGAAACCTAAAAAACAAATTGACTGCAACTGCGATACAGAAGAAAAACCAAAATTCATTCAGTCAAAAAAATTTTTAGGAATTATAACTGCGTTTGCAATAATTATGATTGCTTTTCCATACTATTCAGGAATTTTTTACCCAAAAACAGAAAAGCAAATCGTAGTGGTTGATAAACCCAATATTCAAAAAGTGGAATTTACAATAAGCGGAATGACTTGTGCCAGTTGCGAAAAACACGTAAATCACGAAGTAAATAGATTAACAGGAATAATGAGTTCAAACGCATCATTTAAAAATGGAAAAGCGGTAATAGAGTTTGACAATTCTAAAACAAACATCGCCGAAATTGAAAAAGCAATTAACTTAACAGGATATTCTGTAACCAACAAAAAAGAAAATTAAGATGGAAGTCATATTACAATCAACTATCACTTGCCCAAACTGCGGGCAAAAGAAGGAAGAAACAATGCCGACAGATGCTTGCCAATATTTTTACGAATGTGAAAACTGTAAACAAGTTCTTAAACCAGAACAAGGCGACTGTTGTGTATATTGCAGCTACGGAAGTATTGCTTGTCCGCCAATTCAACAAGACAAAAAATGTTGTTAATTGACAGAAAACAAAGAACGTAAGCTATTGTGAATCATCTAATCTACCAATAAAATTTTCCAAGCTTCTTCTACCCTTCCTTCATCTAAAAGTTCTGCTGCTTTTAAATGGATTTGTAGCAATCTTGTGGTTGCATCGCCAATGGTACTATCTAAAATATCTTTAATTTCTTTATTTTGAATATATTTTTCTATTTCCGTATCAAAAGGTAAGTTTTCTACATTACCCAACTGACCTAAATGATTGCCCGTTAATATTTTAGAGTTTTTAATTTCGTTTGGCAAAGCATCTACACCAATCCCTAATTTTGATAATGGTTTTGCCACCTCAAATAAACTTTCTTTTGTAATTCTGCTATACCAACTGCCTCCTAACCTAGCGACTTGATCAATCTTAAAAACATCAATTTTTCCATTTTCATCTAAAATATCCTCATGGATATGGATTGCTAAAACTTCAGCAATAATTAAATGTCCTGCTCCGCCCTCATTTCCTAAAACTATAATATCGTTTACTCTACATTCTAACTGAACCGGCGCTTCTTTAACTCGGGGTGGTTTTATTTTTGTTGATGCTATTTCAGTAAAACCTGCTTTTTCAAACTCGTTAACTCCTTTGGCATATTCTGTACTGGCTAAAGATGTTTGTTGCACCATTTTATAGTTGACAATATTTATCACAACTTCTGCTACTTCTCGCACATTCTCTAACGTGTTTTTTGCGCTTCCATCCCTTCCTCTATTTACCGGAGAAAAAACACAAATTGGCGGATTGCTACTCATCAGATTAAAAAAACTGAACGGGCTCAAATTAACATTTCCTTCTAAATCTGTGGTAGAAGCAAAGCAAATTGGCCTTGGTGCAATTGCCGTACTCAATAATTGATAAGCTTCTTGATTGGTTAAATCTGATATATTAAGTGATAACATCTTATTTTTTTAACGCTAATATTGAAAAATCTGTTTTATCTGGGATAATGATATTACTTAAAATACCCAACCCTTGTACCCTCAGTTCAATTCTATCATTTGGTTGTAGCCATTGTTCTTTATAAGCTGGATTGTCCAATTTCCCGGTTCCATTCAATTCTAAAAAACAACCAGTTCCCACAGTTCCAGAACCAATTACGTCTCCAGGAAAAACATCACAACCGTAAGAAACCCTTTCTATAATTTCCGCAAATGTCCAATCCATTGAGGCAAAATCTCCTTTAGAAACTAGTTTGTCGTTAACCCAGCACTCCATGTTTAATTGATAACTATTACCAATATGTCTGGTTTTTGTTTGTGTTTTAAATGATATTAATTCATCTTTTGTTACTAACCATGGTCCAATTGAAGTTGCAAAATCTTTTCCTTTGGCAGGGCCGAGGTTTAGTTTCATTTCTTCTAGCTGTAATCTTCTGGCACTAAAATCATTCATAATCATATAGCCAGCAATATAATCATCAGCTTCAGCGGCTTTAATATTACGTCCTTTTTTGTTGATAACGATAGCAACCTCTAATTCAAAATCTAATTTTTTAAAATGATCTGGCATGCATAGTATTTCACCAGGTCCATTAATAGCATGGTGGTTACTAAAATAAAAGGTAGGAAATTGGTCAAATTCCGGAATCATTTCAACTCCTCTATTTTTTCTTGCCGTTGCTACATGTTGCCTAAACGCGTAAGCATCCCTTAGCGAGGTTGGATGAGGAACTGGA
>JACMNZ010000178.1 GCA_014378285.1 Pseudopedobacter sp. | reverse complement strand
TGTATAAGTTTAATGGTCATTAAAATGCAATTTTGGGTATGATAAATAAGATTGAACATATTGGCATTGCTGTAAAAAACCTGACCGAATCTTCTATTATTTACGAGAAAATTTTAGGTGCTAAGAGCTATAAAAAAAAAGAAGTTGATACAGAAAATGTAATTACCGAATTTTTTAAAGTGGGCAATTCTAAGATAGAATTATTACAGGCTACAAGTGAAGAAAGTGCAATTGCAAAATTTATAGAAAAAAAAGGCGAAGGAATACATCATATTGCTTTTGAGGTTGCTGATATTTATACTGAAATTGAACGATTGAAGGCTGAAGGTTTTATAATGATAAATGAACAACCTAAATTAGGAGCTGATAATAAACTGATTTGTTTTGTTCATCCAAAATCTACAAACGGAGTTCTAATAGAAATTTGTCAAGAAATTATTTAATCAATGAGTGATAATAACGAGCTCGAACGCCTAAAGGCTGTGAGCAGATACCTAATGTTTGATGTGAAGAAAGAGGTAGGGCAAATTGCTAAACTAGCTGCTGCAATAACAAAAAAGCCTATCGCGTTAATTACTTTGATGGATAAAAATGAGCAGATTATCTTGGCTGGAGAAGGTGTAAATTTAGAACGAATGCCAAGGGCTACATCTTTTTGCACTCATGCTTTAGAAATTGATGATGTTATCGTGGTAGAAGATGCCACAAAAGATATTCGTTTTAAAGATTTGCCATCTGTAACTGGTGATTTTAACATTAGATTCTACGCCGGTACAAATTTAAAGTCTAACGATGGTTACAAAATTGGCACCTTATGCGTTTACGATATTAAGCCAAACCAATTATCCGAAGAAGATAAAAAATATCTAAAAATTTTAGCCGCCCAAGTAGATCACATTTTTGAATTGAATAGGCAATTAAGTTTATCCGTTAAGAAAAATAAAACTTTAGAGCAAGTGGCATGGTTACATTCACATCATCTTAGAGGGCCTTTAATATCTGTTTTAGGAATGATAGATTTGATAAAATTGGATAACTATAAATTTAATAAAGAGTATATAAATTTGTTAGAAAAATCAGCCAACCAATTAGAAGAAGTTATTAATCAATTAATTACTAATACAAGTAACTAATTACCTAAAACTTTTGTGATCAATATTTTTTTATATACATTTGCACTTCTAAAAATTAGGGAATAAGATTAGAATACAATGAAAAAAGATTTGCATCCATCAAATTATAGATTAGTAGTTTTTAAAGATATGTCTAACGATTATGCCTTTATGACTAAATCTTGCATCAACACAAACGAAACTGTTAAATGGGAAGATGGCAACGAGTATCCACTTGTTAAATTAGAGATTTCTCATACTTCGCACCCGTTTTACACTGGTAAAATGAAATTGGTTGATACTGCAGGGCGTATTGATAAATTTAAAACTCGTTACGCAAAGAAATAATTTTAATAAAATTTAAAATATTTATAAGTCCCGTCTTGATAGTCGGGACTTTTTTTGTTTTTTTGCAATATGACAATCATTTTTTTTGATGATAAAACAAGGGAAACTTTACTTCCTTTAACATTTACCCGACCTACAGCCGATTTACGCATCGGAATCTTAAAAATATCCGAGAAATGGCAGCATTATTTTAAAGGAGAATCCGCTTATCAAACAGTAGATTATCTACAACAAAAATTTACTTTAAAAAACAGTAAAGAGCAAATATTCATAAATGGAAGTATTTGCCCAAATCCTGATTTATTAAATTCTATCATTCAACTTAAGAATGAAGAGATATTAATTAAGGATGGAGTTTATATAGCTGTAAAAACTAATCAAAAGACATTAGATTTTCAAAATCTTTCTTTTTTTAAACCTGTTAAATGCGATAAAGAATTTACTAAAATTAACTTTCCAGAAGATATCTTTAGATTAAACGATGTTGAATTAAGAGCAGATTTTGATTTAATAACTAAAGGTAGGGCATCTCAAAAATTAAGTCGGACAAATACCATAATTGGTGACGATATTTTTGTTGAAGAAGGAGTAGAAGCAGAATGTTGTACTTTTAACACTAAATATGGTCCTATTTATTTAGGAAACGATTCTCAGGTTTGGGAAGGTTCTCATATAAGGGGTTCTTTTGCACTTTGTAATCATGCTCAAATTAAAATGGGAGCAAAAATATATGGTGCAACTACAATTGGCCCTAATTGTAGGGTTGGTGGAGAAATTAATAATGCCGTAATGTGGGGGAATTCTGCAAAGGGACATGATGGTTATTTAGGCAATGCGGTTATAGGAGAATGGTGTAATTTTGGTGCTGACTCTAATAACTCCAATTTAAAGAACAATTATGCTGAAGTAAAAATTTGGGATTATCCAACAGAAAAATTTAGAAAAACAGGATTACAGTTTTGTGGATTAATTATGGGCGATCATGCTAAATGTGCGATTAATACCATGTTTAATACAGGAACCGTAGTTGGGGTTGGTGCAAATGTTTTTGGGTCTGGATTTCCAAGAAATTTTGTCCCTGATTTTTCTTGGGGAGGTTCACAAGGATTAGAAATTTATGCTTTGCAAAAAATGTTTGAAACTACGCAAAAGGTTTTTGAAAGAAAAAATAAAGTTTTTGATGATATAGAAAAAGATATAATATCAGAAATATTTGATCAAACTAAAAAATATAGAAGATTTTAAGACTAAAATTATGAGAAAGAAAATTGTTGCAGGAAACTGGAAAATGAATAAGGATTATACTGAAGGCGTATCTTTGTTTTCTGAAGTGATTAATATGGTAAATGACGAAATAATTGGCAAACAACAAGTAGTTGTTTGTGCTCCGTTTATACATTTAAATAGTTTAGTTGGCTTAAAAAAAGGATATGATAGTGTAAGCGTAGGTGCGCAAAATGCACATCAAGAAGAATCTGGAGCTTACACTGGAGAGATTTCTGTTGGAATGTTAAAATCTATAAATGTAGAATATGTGATTTTGGGTCATTCTGAAAGAAGACAATATTTTGGAGAAGATAATGCATTATTAGCTAAAAAAACTAATGCAGCTTTAAAGCATGGATTAAAACCAATTTTTTGTATTGGAGAGACTTTATCTGAAAGAGAAAGTGGAGAATATTTCAACATTGTAAAATTACAACTAGCAGAAGGAACTTTTCATTTATCGCCAGAGGAGTTTTCTAAATTAGTAATCGCTTATGAACCAGTTTGGGCAATAGGTACAGGGGTTACGGCATCATCAGCACAAGCCCAAGAAATACATGCTTTTATTAGGGAGCAAATCGCTGCTAAATATGGTCAAGCTGTAGCAGACGATACTTCTATATTATATGGCGGTAGTTGCAATCCTAAAAATGCAGATGAATTGTTTTCTCAAGCAGATATTGATGGAGGTCTAATTGGAGGTGCTTCTTTAAAAGCCAGAGATTTTGTAGATATAGCCAAAGCTTTTAACAACAAGTAATAATATTTATTTAATGCTCAAATCATTACTTTAAAAGTATTGATTTGAGTTTTTTTATTAAAGTCTGGATTTTCATTCACATTATATAAGCGCATTAACGACTGAAGCGGCATCCTTTTTTCTTTTTCAGGAAAAAAAGATACAGCGAAAGGCGTGTTAAAATGCCCAAATAAATACCTTTAAACATTAAAATCTTTCCCATGAATTATAAAGAATTAGTTTTTACCATTATTTCGGATCAGGATTACCATCAAGATTTATTGATTGCTACTTTAGGAGAAATTGGGTTTGATACTTTTGAAGAAACAGATTTCGGTTTTAAAGCCTACATTATTTCGGATAAATTGGACGAAGAACAAGTTAAGGAGGTATTAAAGCCATATTATGAGCAATTTTCTTTTTCTTATGAAGTTAATTTGATACCACAAAAAAATTGGAACGAGGTATGGGAAAGCAATTTTGAACCTATACAAATTAAGGATCAAGTTAATGTGAGGGCAAATTTTCATCAGCCAAACACTGATTTTAAATATGAAATTGTAATTGATCCTAAGATGGCTTTTGGTACGGGACACCATCAAACAACCGCTATGATTATGGAGTATCTTTTAGAAACGGATTTAAATGAGAAAGCCGTTTTAGATATGGGTTGCGGAACCGGGATTTTAGCAATTTTGGCAAGTAAGTTAGGTGCTAAAAGTTTGGTAGCGATTGATTATGACGATGTTTGCTATGAAAGCACCTTGGAAAATTCGGCAGTAAACGATTGTGAAAATATAAAAGCTTTGTGTGGTTCTAAAGAAGCAATCCCGAATGAATTATATGATGTGATTTTGGCTAATATCAATAGAAATATTTTGATTGATCAAATGGAGAACTATGCAAAGGTTTTAAAAGATGATGGGGAGATATTTTTTAGTGGTTTTTATGAACAACCTGATTTGGAGATTATTGAGAATGAAGCGGCTAAGTTTGGTCTGAAATACATCAGTCATAAAAAAACAGATTTATGGGTAGCGGCAAAATTTATTAAGTAAAAAAATTTGAGAGTACATTTTATAGCTATTGGCGGTGCAGCTATGCACAACTTAGCAATTGCATTGCATTTAAAAGGTTTTGAGGTTACTGGGTCTGACGATGTAGTTTACGAGCCATCAAAAACGCGTCTTAAAAATCAAGGCATTTTGCCAAAGCAAGAAGGTTGGCATCCTGAGAATATTACCAAAAGAATTGATGCCATTATTTTAGGGATGCATGCAAGGATTGATAATCCCGAATTATTGAAGGCACAAGAATTAGGTTTAAAAGTATATTCTTATCCCGAATATATTTATGAACAATCAAAAAATAAAATTAGGGTTGTGATAGGTGGAAGCCATGGGAAAACCACTATTACCTCCATGATTCTTCATGTTCTTAATTTTTACAAAAAAGATTTTGATTATTTGGTAGGTGCACAAATTGCCGGTTTTGATAACATGGTTAAATTATCTGATGCACCAATTATTGTAATTGAGGGCGATGAATATTTGGCTTCGCCGATTGATAGACGACCAAAATTCCATCTATATAAAGCTAATATTGGTGTAATAAGTGGCGTTGCGTGGGATCATATTAATGTTTTTCCCACTTTTGATAGCTATAAAGAACAATTCTGTCTGTTTATTGATACTATTGAGCCAAATGGAACTTTAATTTATTGTGAGGAAGATAAGGTTTTAAAAGATTTAGTAGAAAATCATGCTGTAAAAAATGAATTAACGTTAATTCATTATCAAATTCCTAGCTATAGAATTGATGAGGGGATAACATATTTAAAAATTGAAGGTGGAGAAGTTAAGATAAATGTGTTTGGCAAACATAATTTAATGAATCTAAATGCAGCAAAATTAGTATGCAATAGTATTGGTGTGAATAGTGAAGACTTTTATGCGGCCATATCTTCTTTTGCAGGAGCAGCAAAACGTTTAGAATTATTGGCAGAAAATGAAAGTTCTGTAATTTATAAGGATTTTGCGCATTCCCCCTCAAAATTGCAGGCTACTATAAGTGCAGTTAAGGAACAATTTCCTGATAGAAAACTAATTGCCTGTATAGAATTACATACTTTTAGTAGTTTAAATGAGGATTTTTTAAAAGAATATGCAAACACAATAAATGGCGCAGATATTGCATTGGTCTTTATTGATGAGAAAACTTTATTGCAAAAAAGTTTAAAACCGTTTACTAAAGATAAAATTATAAAAGGGTTTTCTAACGATAAATTAGTGTTTTTTAATCAATCAGAAAAAATAAAGAATTACCTGCAATCGTTATCAATGGATAACATGAATTTATTGATGATGAGCTCAGGAACTTTTGGAGGTATTGATTTGGTTACATTAGCCAATTCTATATTAAAGAAATAATATATTTTTATATTTGCAATACATTAACTTGTGATTAATTAACACTATTTTAAGATAAAAAAATGAAATTTTTAGGAAAAAAAATTAGACTATTAAGACATCAAAAGGGATGGAGTCAAGAAGATGTAGCAAGGCAACTCGATATTTCGATACCTGCGTTTTCGAAAATTGAAACTGGGATTACTGATATTAATATATCAAGATTAGAACAAATCTCTGCCTTGTTTAACTTGAGTGTTGTTCAGTTATTAACTTATAATGATCCAGAACAAGAAATTAAAAACGCTACAGACTTAGAAATGTTGACTAAAAAACTTCATGAAAAAGATGTAGAGGTTATAGACCTTCAGAAAAAAGTAATTGAGCTTTACGAAGAGATAAGAAACGTTAAAAGTTTTGCATAAAAAAAGTCCTGAAATTTTTCAGGACTTTTTTTTATGGAAATATTTTCAAAACTATAATGCCTCAGAAACTACCTCTTTAACTTCTGGAACCATTCTTTGTAATAAACTTTGGATACCAGATTTTAAAGTAATAGTAGAAGAAGGACAACCACTACATGAACCTCTTAATTCAACGGTAACAATACCATCAGCAAAAGAACGGTAACTAATTGCTCCACCATCCTGTTCTACGGCTGGCCTTACATAATCATTTAATATTTGTTGAATTTTAATTTCTGTTTCTGTACCTGTAAAATTTAAATTTTCTTCTTCAACATTTTCTTGTACAGCATATTCTGATTCAATTGCCCCTTTTACAAATTCTTTTAATAAAGGTTCTATATCTGCCCAAGTTGCATCTTCTGTTTTGGTAACGGTAACAAAGTTACTTGCAAAAAATACTCCATTAACAAAATTGAATTTATATAGTTCTGATGCAAATTTAGAATGCTCTGCACTAGCTCTATTAGGAAAATCTACACTGCCGTTCATCAACAATTTGTTTACGATAAACTTCATTGTTGCTGGGTTTGGAGTAGATTCTGTATATACGGTAATGTTCATATCCTTATTATTTTTTTGTAAAAGTACTCATCAATAAATTAAGCTAAGCTTTGTGATTTTGTTTTTACCTCAACATGACTTTTAAATGCCTGTATAATTTGAAGGATTGATGGATTTTAACTCGCTCTTTAAGTCATCGCTAATATTTAAACCGTCAATGAAATTCGCCATTGTGTTTCCATTAATTTCAGTGTTAGTTCGTGTTAAATCTTTTAAGGCTTCATAAGGGTTTGGATAATTTTCTCTTCTTAAAATAGTTTGTATAGCCTCTGCAATTACTGCCCAATTGTTTTCTAAATCTTTTTGAATTTCTTTTTGATTGAGCAATAATTTATTTAACCCCTTAACAGTAGATTTCATGGCAATTAAGGTATGTGCTAGCGGAACACCAATATTTCTTAAAACGGTAGAATCCGTTAAATCTCTTTGCAATCTACTAACAGGTAACTTAGCGGATAAATGTTCTAAAAGAGCATTGGCGATGCCTATATTGCCTTCAGAATTCTCAAAATCAATAGGGTTTACTTTATGAGGCATAGCCGATGAGCCTACTTCGCCTTCCTTAATTTTTTGTTTAAAGTAATTCATGGAAATGTAAGTCCAAAAATCTCTGTTTAAATCAAGTATAATATTATTGATACGCTTAATGCCGTCAAACTGAGCTGCTAAATAATCATAATGTTCTATTTGGGTTGTATTTTGTAAACGCTTTAGTTTTAAAGTATTGTTTACAAAATCGTTACCAAATTTTTTCCAATTGATCATAGGAAATGCTACGTTATGAGCATTAAAATTACCTGTTGCCCCACCAAATTTGGCTCCGTAAGGAATAACCTTTAATAGCTCTAGTTGATTTTCTATTCGCTCTATAAAGACCATGATTTCTTTTCCTAACCTTGTTGGCGATGCCGGTTGTCCATGAGTATGGGCTAACATAGAAACATGCTCCCATTCCTTTGCCAAATCTTTTAATATATGGATTAACTCTTGTAATTGTGGATAATAAACAACCATCATCCCTGCTTTAAAAGAATAAGGAATTGCCGTATTGTTAATATCTTGAGATGTTAAACCAAAATGGATATATTCTTTATATTGAGAAAGCTTTAACTGGTCAAATTTGTCTTTGATAAAATACTCTACCGCTTTAACATCATGATTGGTGGTTTTTTCAATTTCTTTCACTTTCATAACATCCTCATCACTCATATTGATGATTTTTGATTTTACCGCCTCTAAATTTACTTTCATTAATCCATTTAAAGCCGGAATAGGCAATTCACAAAGTGCTAAAAAGTATTCCATTTCTACAAAAACCCTAAATTTTATTAGGGCAGCTTCAGAGAAGTAAGAACTTAAATTTTTTGTTTGGTTATGATATCTTCCATCAATTGGTGAGATGGCGTTTAAACTAGAATAATCCATTTTTTATGTTTTGCTGCAAAAATACAAAAATGGACGGTTTATGGAATTCAATTTGCTTTGTTATTTGATTGTCAGTAAAATATCATTTCAAAGGGATAAAACATTTTTATTTTGGAAACTTTGGAAATGACTAAAGTTTCCTTAGTTTTGTATTCGATTTTTAGTTATGGAGAATGTGGAAGAATTTATTTTGGGGGAAGCTGAAAAGCTTTTTATGAAATACGGGACAAAAAGTATTACAATGGATGATATTGCCAAGCAGTTGGGAATGTCTAAAAAAACCATTTATGTCAATTTTAAAGATAAGGATGACTTGGTTACCAATTTGGTTATGAAAATGATGCAAAAAGATAAATGCAACATGCAGGAAAGAACCAAACAATCTGAAAATGCGGTAGAGGAGATTTTTTTGATGATGGATTTTTTAAAGCATATGTTATCAAACATCAATCCGGTTATATTTTACGATTTAGAAAAATATCATAATAAAGCTTATAAAATTATGATGAATTTTCACCAAAATCATATTTACGAGCATGTAAAAATTTGCTTGGATAGAGGAGTAAATGAAAATGTTTTTAGAGAAGACATCAATACAGAAATTTTATCGCAAGCAAGGGTTGCGCAAATTAATTGGATTTTTGGATCAGATTTAATTAGAAGTGGTAAACATAGCCTTTATGAAGTAATACAAGAGCTTACAATTCATTTCCTTTTTGGGATATGTACTTTAAGTGGCCATATCTTAATCAATAATTATACAAACAAAGTCAAACAAACCACATAATGAAAACTAAAACAATGCTGATAACAGCTATTTTAAGTTTAACTATTGGGAGTTTATGGGCACAAACAGATAACCTCAAAACTTACAATTTTAACTTAGAACAGTCTATTGAATATGCTTATGGGCATCAAACAGCCTTATTAAATGCTGCAATTGATCAAAAAATTGCAGACGCAAAAGTAAAGGAGACCATAGGAATAGGCTTACCACAAATAAATGGAACTGCAGATTTTAGGGATTTTTTAAAAGTACCAACATCCCTTTTACCCGGAGAGTTCTTTAACCAACCAGGTACATTTATACCTGTTAAGTTTGGTGTAAAATACAATTCTAGTTTAGGTGCATCTATCAACCAGTTATTATTTGATGGCAGCTATATTGTTGGTCTACAGGCTTCTAAAACTTACAAAGAACTTTCTCAAAGAGCTTATACAAGATCAAAAATTGAAACTAATGTTGATGTTACCAAAGCTTTTTACATGGTTTTGGTAAATAACAAGCAGATAGAATTATTGAACGCAAATATTTCTCAATTAAAAGGGCAGCTAGATCAAACTCAAGCTTTATTTGATAACGGTTTTGCGGAAAAAATTGATGCAGATAGATTAAAGGTTTTATATAACAATTTAACTACAGAAAAAGAAAATGTTTTACGATCATTAGATCTAGGTATTGCAATGTTAAAATTTCAGATGGGCATGCCAATAGAAAATACTTTAACATTAAATGGTTCTATAGAGGGAGTTAAAATGGATAGAACAAATATCACTACAGATAGTACAGCTTATGCAAACAGGGTAGAATATGAATTATCAGAAACTAAGGTTAAGCTAAATCAATTAGATTTAAAAAGATATAAAGCTCAGTTTTTACCAAGTCTTTCGGCTTTTGGAAACGGTTCGTACCAGTTTCAAAATAATAATTTCAAAAACTTGTATGATCAAAGTTTCCCAACTGTATTGATAGGGTTGCAATTAAATGTTCCAATTTTTAGCGGATTTCAAAAGATTCAAAGAGTAAGACAAGCTCAATACACGGTATTAAAATCAAAAAATGATTTATTTAATATCAAAAACTCTTTGAATTTGGATATTAAAAACAGCATTACAACTTACACCAATAGCATTAACTCTTTAGATAATCAACAAAGAAATTTGGATTTGGCTAACGAGGTTTTACGTGTTTCTAAAATAAAATACGAGCAAGGTGTAGGTTCATCAATTGAAGTTACCCAAGCGCAAACATCGCTTAAAGAAGCAGAAAACAATTACATAAATGCTTTATATAATGCTTTAATAAGTAAAGTAGATACAGAAAGAGCAACAGGAAAAATTAATTAAAAGCAACCCTTATCACATATAAAAATCATGAAAAAAATATTAATCGCTTCGCTTGTCTTGTTTTTGGCGGCATGCGGAAACAATCCAAATGATAAAAAAGCTGAGCTAGAAAAATTAAAGAAAGAGCAGGCTGACATTAATGGTAAAATTGCCAAATTAGAAAAAGAGGTAGGTTCTAAAAAAGAGGATATTGTTAAAGATGTAGAAGTTTATGAAGTTAAAACTTCCAACTTTAAAAATTACATTCAAATTCAAGGAAAGGTAGATGCCGAGAAAAATGTACAGGTTAATCCTCAAGCTGCCGGTGTAATTACTAAAGTTTATGCAACAATTGGTCAAAACGTTTCTCAAGGTCAGGTTCTGGCTCAAATTGATGATGCCGTTTTACGTCAGAGTATGGCTCAACTGCAAACCTCACTAGATTTAGCCACCAATTTATTCAAAAGACAAAAAAACCTTTGGGACCAACAAATTGGTACAGAGGTACAATATTTAAATGCTAAATCGCAAAAAGAAGGTTTAGAAAGGCAGATGGCAGTTTTGAGGCAGCAAGCTAGTATGTATAAAATTAAATCTCCAATTTCTGGAACTATTGATCAAATGGATTATAAAGTTGGACAAGCGGTACAACCAGGTGCGCCAGGAATTAGGGTAGTAAATGCGAATGATTTAAAAGCGAAAGCATCTGTATCCGAAGCTTATGCTGGCAAAATTAATCAAGGAGATGAAGTAACTGTAATAGTTCCTGATGCTACTGATTCGGTGAAAACAAAAATTTCTTTTGCTGCAAAAACAATTGATCCAACTAGCAGAAGTTTTAATGTAGAGGTAAAATTACCTAGCAAAAAATCTTACAGACCAAATATGTTAGCTATTTTAAAAATTGTTGATTACACTAACCCAAACGCAACCGTTGTACCTATCAGAGCAATCCAAAAATCAGAAACAGGCGATTATTTGATGTTAGCTATAAACGGTAAAGCACAAAAAGTTGATGTGAAGGTTGGAAATATTTACAACGGACAAGCAGAGATTTTAAAAGGAATTAAAGCTGGCGATAAGGTCATTACAGTGGGCATTAATGGCCTTAATGAAGGTGATACCCTTAAATTGTAATTCAATTTTTTTCATAGAAGATGTTAACATCATTAATAATAAAAAATGAAAGATTTAGAAAAAGAATTTAAGCCCTCTAGTTGGGCTGTAGAAAATAGAACGGCCATTTACGTTTTAACCTTTATGCTTTTGGTAGCGGGTTATTTTGCATACTTAAGTTTGCCTAAAGAAAATTTTCCAGAGATATCTATCCCAAAAATTTTCGTCCAAACGGTTTATCCTGGCACTTCTCCTGCAAATATGGAGAATTTGGTGACCAAGCAATTGGAAAAACAGATAAGATCTACACAGGGTTTAAAGAAGGTCACTTCTAATTCTTATCAGGATTTCTCTATCATAACCGCCGAGTTTAATGCCGATATTGATATTGTTGTGGCCAAACAACGTATTAAGGATGCGGTAGATAAAGCAAAAACAGATTTACCTAACGACTTGCCAAACGAACCAATTGTTCAGGATATTAATTTATCAGATTTGCCAATCATGTATTTAAACATGTCTGGAGATTTAGATTTAAAGAACATTAAAAAACATGCAGATGATTTAAAGGATAGGATAGAGGCGTTGCCAGAAATTTCTGGGGTTGATATTGTGGGTGCATTAGACCCCGAAATGCAAATCAATGTAGATTTGAATAAGATGGCGGCTGCAAAAATTTCTTTTTATGATATCGCAAATGCGATAGGAAAAGAAAACGTTTCTGCATCTGGCGGTACGGTTCCTATTGATGGCGTTCGTAGAACATTAAACATCAAAAAAGAATTTAAATCTGCAGAAGAAATAAGCAATACAATTATACAAACACCAGTTGGCGGATCATTATATTTAAGAGATATAGCCACCGTTGTGGATGGTTTTAAAGAACAAGAATCTTTTGCAAGATTGTACGGCAAAAATGTAATTACCTTAAATGTTAAAAAACGTT
>JACMNZ010000018.1 GCA_014378285.1 Pseudopedobacter sp. | reverse complement strand
TACTTCACTTTTTCATTACCACCTCTAATTCCTAAGTTATATTGTTGTTGCTTGCCTGTATTATTAAATTGATCTTTATAATAATCGTTATTACCGTAATATAACGCAGGAGATTGATTTAAACTGCTTTTTTGTTCTGGGTTTAAAAAAGTCATCGCTGCTACTTCTGCTGGTGTGTAATCTCTATTATTTTGAAATTTCCAAAGATCATCAGCAGTAAAAACACGAGGGTTATAGCTAGGGTTGTTCTCGTTTTCGTTATAGCTCTTAATCACTCTATTTCTAGAAAGGGCAAAATCATAAGAACTAGCAGATTCTGTTAGGTTTGCAGCCTTAGTTGCCCCAAAGTTAGTAGAGAAACTAAGTGTTGGTTTACCACTCACGCCACGTTTTGTGGTAACTATAATTACCCCATTGGCAGCCCTAATACCATATACAGCTGTAGATGATGCGTCTTTTAAGATACTTACACTCGCAATTTCATTTGCATCCATTGCGTTAAGTTGCTCATAAGTTCTTTCTGCAGGTTGCTCAACACCATCAATTACAATTAAAGGATCTGAACTACCAGCATAGGTAGCCACACCCCTAATAAAGATTTTTGTAGCATTACGGCCTGGTTCTCCACTGGTTTGCAGGCCACTAATGCCTGGCGCATTACCGATTAAGGCATTAGTAATATTACCTACAGGTGAAGCTAAGATATCTTTTGCATCAATTGTTGATACTGCACCTGTTACGTTCACTTTTTTCTGAACACCAAATGCGGTTACTACAACCTCGTTTAAAGCATTTTCACTAGGCTTAAGCCTTATGGTTAAAACACCGCTATTGCTATTAACCTGTTGGTTATAGCCATCATAACCCAAAAAACTAAAAGTAATCATTCCACCACCATCCGGTACGGATAAAGCGAACTTACCATTTACATCTGTAACGGTACCAATTGTTGTTCCTTGTAATTGTACACTTACACCTGGTATTGGCTGACCAGTTTCATCTAATACTGTTCCTTTTATAGGAAAGTTAGCTAATGCATTTTCAAGCTTTGGTAATTCAAAAGTTGCGCCGACACCTGCTTTTGTGCTTTCAAAAGATAGGGCCATTAAAGTTAAAGTTGCCAGCAGTGCTAAACACGGCGAGCAAATTTTCTGCATGCTTCTTAAAGGAGCAAAAAACTTCATATTTTTTATGGTTTTAAGTTTAAAAAAATTGGTTGTTCTTTTACAAGGGATGTAAAAGCATTATACTTAATATGAATTTATTAGTTTGTAAAATTTCACGACATCAAAGACTCCTTTCCTGTTAAGTTTTAATAAATTGGTTTATGGTTACAATTAAGAGAATTAGGTTTCTAATTGATAAAGTAAAACTAGGGAAAGTATGAGCTTGATACAGGCTACATTTGTACTTAAATGAGGCTATAGACGTACCCAAATTCATCATTTGCTTAATAATGGCCGCATTTTTTATCGTTTAGCTTAAAATGGAATGGTTGGATCTTTTTCTACTTTTATATAATCATAAATAATATAGTCCTGCACAACCGACTCCCATCCTGCACCTTGGTCGCCTCTAAAAGTTTGGAACATTAATGTTTTAATCTACCCTTTATTTTTACCACCAGTATTGTCGCCCCAGTTGATGGCATCACTCAATAAAATTTTCAGTCCATTAATTTTCACTTTTATGAAATCATTTGCATTAAACTTTGGGTTGCTTTTTATACGAATCCTTCAAACTAGAGCCGTCTCTAAGGTAATCAGCAGTGTTCACTATGTTTGTACCGTACCTTCCTGTTCCTGGCATGTCTGTCAAATACAAGTAAAGCTTAAAAATCTTTTTTCCGGAAGAGGTTTGGTTCCACATCATTCTTGCGCTACCCCCATTTCCATTTGTAGGATCGCCCCCGGCAAACACATCTTCAATACCGAAGCCAACCCTTGGTTTACCACCTGCTCGCCAATCAAAACCTTTGGCAAATTTTATTTCATAAGTTACCTCGTAACTGGTGCCATCTGCAATATTAAATTGAGGATAAAAACCTTGGTTAACACCGCCCGGCATTAATTTAATCCGAAGCGTTTTATCAACTATTTCTGTCCTGTTCTTTTTCCAAGAAGATATTTTTGTTTGGTTAAAGTCTTGGCAAGCAATTGAGGACGTGTATATTCCATTTGCGTAGCTATCAAAAGTGATCATGCCTAATTCAGTAGAGGACGGACTAATAACTGAGGGTGGCGCTACAGGTTAACCTACTTTATCTGCTTTCTTACGAGAAAGTGAAACAGTTAAAGTGAAACCCATTAAAAGGTAAAACGAAAGTTTTGTGTTTAAAAAGGTTTATTCATTTTAAGGCGGTTAGAATATAATACCTGTTTTTAACTCTAATGCAGAAACCGAAAACACGTTATAAATGGTTAAGCTAAAGTACTTGAGGTGAACCTTTTAAATAGATAGAATTTGTATCTAATTTGGGATACATTTGTACTAAATTGACAAAAATGGGTTTAAAGCTATCCTAAAGGAAATGATTGCACTAGAATAGCTGAAAATTTAATTAAAATGTGCCAGTTGAATTCTTGGTGAATTATAAATCATCTTAATAGGTATAGCCAACAGAAGACGATAAATTATAATGCTAAAATATATGCAAGAGCTTTAAAAACTACCTTATATAAGAACCAGTATCGGGGAAAAAATTGAACAAAAAAGCTTTTAGTAAGAATTGAGCAATATTTTTCAAGAGTTAATTTTTGTGACAGAAACAAAAAGCCCGGCGATTAAAAAGCCAGGCTGTTATTAATTTTTTAATAAAAGTTTAACAGGGAACTGAGTTTTATACTTTCATTAATCTTTTAAAGTAAAGGCATTTCTTAATCTGATATCATCAGCAGCGCTACCCAACATCACTTCAAAATCGCCGGGTTGCGCTATCCATTTTAAATCATCGTTATAAAAAGACAGTTTTTCTTTTTCGATATAAAAAACAAGTTGTTTGGTTTCCCCAGGTGCCAATTTAATTTTTTGAAAATCCTTTAGTTCTAAAATTGGCCTAACGGGTTGTGCAACTTTATCTTGAATGTACAGTTGAACAACTTCTTCGCCCGTATATTTTCCGGTATTAGTTATTTTGAGGCTTATTTTTATAGTATCGTTTAAAGCTATTTCGGTTTTATCGAGGTTAATATCACTGTATTTAAAAGTGGTATAACTTAAGCCATGCCCAAAGGCGTATTGAGGGGAGTTGCTTACATCTAAATATGCCGATCTATAATTTGCACTTTTCCCTTCTTCAAACGGGCGACCGGTATGTGTTTGCGCATAGTAAATTGGGATTTGCCCGATGCTACGAGGAAATGTAATTGGTAGCTTTCCAGATGGGTTGTAATCTCCAAAAAGGACATCCGCCATTGCGTCTCCGGCTTGGCTACCCAACCACCAAGTAAATAATATTGATTTTGCATTTGTTGCGGTATAATTAAATATCAATGGCCGGCCGCCCATTACCAATACTATTACAGGTTTACCAGTTTCTATTATCGCTTTTACAAGTTGCTCTTGTACACCTGGTATATGAATATCGGCCTTACTTTTTGCTTCGCCAGTCATATCAAAAGTTTCTCCAACTGCCATTATTACAACTTCTGCATTCCTTGCAGTTTCAATAGCATCCCTAAAGCCAGTAGTTACGCTATCATTAATGTTGCAACCTTTAGCATACAGTAATTTGGTTTTATTCCCTAATTTATTTCTAACGCCTTCATATAAAGACAACGGAATATCATCCTTTCCCCATGAAAGTGCCCAAAAGCCTCTCATGTCTTGGTTTGCTTTTACCAATGGGCCTATTAAGGCAATAGTTTTGGTAGCTTTTGAAATTGGTAAAATACCTGTTTCATTTTTCAGCATCACGATGCTTTTTTTAGCAACTTCTCTGGATGCTGCCTTATTGGCTAAAGAATTAAGTTCTGCTTTTTCCCTTTTTTCATCACTAAAACGATATGGATTATCAAATAAACCCAACTCAAATTTCTTTATAAGGATACGTTTAACCGCATCGTTAACATGGTCTATATTAACCTTACCTTCTTTTACCAGTTTTGCCAAATGCCCTTCATAAGCATTGCTTTCCATATCCATGTCGTTACCGGCAGTTATAGCCATTTGTGCCGCTTCTTTTAAATCTTTAGCATAGCCATGTGCTACCATTTCTTTGATAGAATCCCAATCGCTCACAACAAAACCCTTAAAGCCCCAATTTCCTTTTAAAATATCTCTTTGTAAATAACTGTTACCTGTTGCAGGAATACCATTTAGCGTATTAAATGAGTTCATAAAAGTTGCTGCCCCAGCATCTAAAGCTGCTTTAAACGGAGGTAAATAAACTTCCCAAAGTTGCCTTTTGCTCATGTCTACTCCGTTATAATCTCTGCCTGCAATTGCTGCACCATAAGCCGCAAAGTGTTTAGCACAAGCCATAACTGCATCTAAATCTCCTAAACTAGTACCTTGAAAACCCAAAACTCTAGCTCTGGCTATGACAGAACCTAAATAAGGGTCTTCTCCAGCGCCCTCCATTACTCGGCCCCAACGTGGGTCTCTTGCAATATCTACCATTGGCGCAAATGTCCAATGTATCCCTGATGAAGATGCCTCACGAGCAGAAACTCTTGCAGATAATTTTATGGCATCCAAATCCCATGAGGCGGCTTCCGCCAAAGGAATTGGAAAAATAACTCTGTAACCATGTATCACATCTTGACCAAAGAATAATGGTATTTTCAACCTTGATTTCATTGCCTCTTGTTGAAGTTCTTTTGTGATTTTTGCTCCCTTTACGTTTAACAAAGAACCAATCTTGCCTTTTCTTATTTCTTCAAGTATGTTAACATTTTTTTTATCTTCTGGTCCAGTAACATCTCCAGCATTAAGCTGGTTAAGCTGACCAATTTTTTCTTGTAAAGTCATCAGGTTTAAAACTGAATCTACTTTTTGCTCAATCTTTGATTGTTGTGCTTTAACATTTATTGAAATTAACAATAATGAGCAAGCTATAATTTTATAATTCATTGATTATAGGAGTTTTTTTGAGGTTAAATTCCTCTTTAAATTTATTGGTTATTTAACTGGAATTTATTTAAAGGTATATATAGGAGATTTGGGTGATTAGAAAAAAACCTAAAAAACCTCAATTGTAGGTGGCTTCTTTAACTCTTCATCTTTAGCTGAATAGGTGTATTTTTTAATAAGTTTTCCTTTTTTATTAAATATTAGCATTTGAGTAGTTGCGGCTTCAATCTTAGCGTTTATAAATCTTTTAAGTTTGGCATCTATCGCTACTAAATACTCATTCTCCTTCTCCTCGCTTCTGTTAAGTTGTAACTTATATTCAAATCCATTAGATTTATTTTTGTTGATAATCATTACAGAAATACCGTCTTTATCGCCCATTGGGATTACCGTTAGTTCTTTTTTAGTGTTTTGATGACTAAGATAATTCTTACGGAAATTTTGACCTAACATTTTTGTATGGTAATAATTAGACCGAGGAAAGTATTTTCCGTTAGTCAAATCAAACATCCCTAAATCTGTTCCTTCTCTATCTGCACCTCCTTCTAAAATACTCCAAGGGCAAATGGTAAAAGCACCTTCTCGCATTCCTAAATCATACATTTCTGCAAAGATTTGTCCATTATAAAAGGTATAAGGCAAAAAGTCATTTCCAAGATTTTCATCTACTATCCAATGCGAGTTAAATTCGGTAATTGCCCAGCCAATTTGTTGATCTTTTGCTCTTTTTGAGTTAATAGGTTTTAACAATTGCTTCAGATCTTTTACATCTTTTTCAAAACCTGTAATATCCTTGAATTTGTAGTTATGGAAACTTACCATATCTAGGTAATAATAGTTTTGGTTAGGTACTTTTTGGGTGATGTCCAAATCGCCTCCTAAAAGTCTTTTTAGGTAATTTCCTTTGTATGATGCTAAATCAAAACCCATTATCTTAGCATCAGGGTCGTATTTTTTAATCTGAGCTGCAATTTTTGTATAGTAATCAAATACCTCTTCAGGGGAAGATAACTGATTATGATGATCAGGTTCATTACCAATGCTCCAATATTTAATATTCTTTTTTAAGGTTCCGTTTAAATAGGAAATCGCTTTGAAAGCTTTATCATCGTCTTTTAATTGTCTGGGCATTTGCACAATAGGCTCAGCATTTATTGAACGGGCATAGTCAATGTATTTGGTTACTTCTTTATCCATGAAACCGCTGTTTTCATAACCGTTACCACCTATCCTTATAGTTTGATACTGAACAGCTTTCATATCATCCAACACCTTAAATATTTCATCTCTTCCCCAGGCGTTTTGGCCAATTAGGTATTTACTAATTGGTAGTTGTGCTTTAGCGGGATTAAAAGCAACCACTAACGCTAATAATATTGCGGTTTTAATAATAACTAACTGATGGATTTTTTGCATATTATTGAGTTATATTAATTTCACTTGTTAACTTAATATCCTCACTGGAGGATCCAATCATGATCTGATACATTCCCGGCTCTACCGTCCAATTCATATTTACATCTAGTTTTTCTAGCGCAGTAGGTTCTATTAAAAATTCTACTTTTTTAGTCTCGCCTGGTAAAAGATTAACCCTTTCAAAACCCCGCAATACAGACTCATAAGTGGTGACGCTACTTACCAAGTCTTTAATATACAATTGCACTACTTCGTCTCCTTTAACTTTGCCCGTATTGGTAACCTCTAAGCTTACCGTAAAATTCCCTTGGCTTGCTTGTGTTACTGGCGAAATATGTAGGTTCTTATATTGAAAACTTGTGTAGCTAAGCCCGTAGCCGAAAGGATACAAAGCGCCTACTACCGCTGTATTGCCATAACCATTAGGGCCATCGCCGGGTTGCCCGTTATGGGAGCCTTTTTTAAACGGGAAGTTTAGTTCTATTTGTCCAGTTGTTTTAGGGAAGGTAACAGAAAGTTTTCCGCCAGGGTTGTATTCTCCAAACAAGGCTTCGGCAACTACGGTACCTCCCTGGCCTGCGGGAAACCAAGCTTCCAAAATTGCATCTACATTTCTGTTTTCCCAATTGATTGTTAAGGGTTGGCCGTTAATTAACACCAATATTACTGGCTTTTTGGTAGCTACCAATGCTTGTACTAAATTAAGCTGCCGCCCGGGCAGTCCTAAACCCGTTCTTGATAAGCTTTCACCTACTCTTTTTTCGTCCTCACCCACAACAGCAATTATAACATCAGATTGTAGTGCTTTTGCCACTGCATCAGCAATTGATGCTTCTTCATCAGCGGTAAGTGGGGTTAGGATAATTTCACTCTCTGGCCATGTTTTATCTACGATATCACACCCTTTAGCAAAATCAACATTAACATCTTTACCTAGATAAGTTTTGATGCCTTGCAAAACAGATATTGTTTGATTATTAGATGGTCCATATCTGCTCATTTGATAATTACTTACGGATGCCAACGGCCCGGTTACTAAAACTTTTTGAAGTTTTGACTTTTGAAGAGGCAGGATGCTGTTGGCATTTTTTAACAACACCAAAGACTCTCTGTTAATTTGTGTTGCAAATTCCTCATCAGCTTTGGTATGTACAATTTTATCGGCTGCAGCTGGATCTTTTACATAAGGAGAGTCAAACAGTCCTATTTCAAATTTTACTCGTAAAACATCCCCAACACGGCTATTCAACATATCTATGCTTAACTTTCCTTCCTTTAAAAGTTCTCTTAAAGGTAAAATATAATCTGCCGGCGAAGTAAAGTTTGTCCTCACGTTTAAACCTGCTAAAAACGCTAACCTTACGGCATCTTTTGCGTCTTTGGCTACATGATGTTTTGTAAATAAAAATTCTACTGCCTCGCTATCAGAAACTACGTAACCTTTAAACCCGTATTGTTTTCTCAACAATTCCGTTAAAAAGTAACTACTTCCAGTAACTGGTAATCCGTCCCAATCATTGTAGCTGCTCATTACTCCTTTTGGTGCGGCTTCTTGTATTACTCT
>JACMNZ010000177.1 GCA_014378285.1 Pseudopedobacter sp. | reverse complement strand
TTTTTATAGAATGATGCCAGATTGGTTTTTAATATTTGGTATTTCTATCGCTACGGCTGCTGCAGTTATTGCATCGCAGGCATTAATATCAGGTTCTTTTACTTTAATTGCAGAGGCAGTAAGATTAAATATTTGGCCAAAGGTTAAAATAAATTATCCATCAGAAGAAAAAGGACAATTGTATGTACCTAGTATGAATTGGTTGCTTTGGGCTGGTTGTTTGGTAGTGGTTTATTATTTTAAGCGTTCAGAAAATATGGAGGCTGCTTACGGTCTCTCTATTACAATAGCCATGTTAATGACTACTATTTTGGTTGCTGTTTTCTTAAAAAAGAAGAAATATCCTACTTATTTGGTTGCAATATTTTTATTGATTTATGGAGTAATTGAACTGACATTTTTTGCTGGTAACGTCCTTAAAATTTTACATGGAGGTTGGTTTACTATTTTGATAGGATTTGTTCTATTTACAGTAATGTGGGCTTGGTTTAATGCCAGAAAAATTAAGAATAGGTATTTAAAATTTGTTGATATTGAACAATATTATGATATAATTAGGGAATTAAGTCAAGATGAATCTGTGCCAAAATATGCATCTCAATTGGTTTATTTAACAAGTGCCAATTTTGCATCAGAGATAGAATCTAAAATTATTTACTCAATTTTACAGAAGAAGCCAAAAAGAGCGGATGTTTATTGGTTGGTTCACGTAGATGTAGTGGATGAGCCTTATCGTTGTGACTATAAAGTAGACCATTTGATTGATAGAAAGCTGATTAGAATTGATTTTAAATTGGGCTTTAGGATAGAACAAAAAATTAGTGTGCTATTTAGAAGAGTTGTAGAAGATTTGGTAGCCAATAACGAAGTTGATATTACCAGCCGTTACGAATCCTTACATAAACATAATGTAGTTGGCGATTTTAGGTTTGTTGTACTAGAAAAAGTGGTTTCGGGGTCTAATATGCTTTCCTTTTGGGAGAAACTTACCTTGGATTATTATTTCTTATTAAAGCATTTGAGTTTATCAGAAGAAAAAGGTTTCGGTTTGGATTTGAGTTTTGTGACTTTAGAAAAAGTGCCTTTAATGGTTACACAAAATGAAAAATTTGAATTGAACAGAATGGAAAATCCAAAACCTTTATAGATAAATGGCGGACTATTCTCAAAAAAGTTACTTTGAAGATTTAAATTTCGATAAAATAGATTTCTCTGAAAAATCTTTAGACAAAGGAGAATATGAACTTTGTGAATTTAAAGATTGCAATTTTTACAAAGCCGATCTATTTGAAATTGTCTTTATAGATTGCAAATTTACAGGCTGTAATTTTACTTTAGCAAATATTGCACAAACAGCAATTAGAAAAGCAAAATTTAAGGATTGCAAATTATTAGGACTTCATTTTGACCATTGTAATCCTTTTTTATTTGAAGTAAGTTTTGAGAATTGTAATCTCAACCTTTCCTCATTTTATCAATTAAAACTAAAATCTACTCATTTTAAAAATTGCACTTTACATGAAGCCGATTTTTCTTCTGCAGATTTAAGCAGTTCTAAATTTGAGGAATGTGATTTAATCCATGCCAAATTTGACCAATCCAATTTAGAGAAAGCCGATTTTGTTACTGCATTTAATTTTCAAATTAACCCAGAAAACAACAAAATTAAAAAAGCAAAATTTAGCTTACACGGTTTGCCAGGATTGTTGAGTAAGTACGATATTTATGTAGAAGTTTAATTTAAATGTTTCCTTCAATTGCCTTCAAGTAAATCATCACCGCTCTAATTTCATTATAACTAATATCATCTGGTAAAGCAGCTTTCACATCGTTCATGCTTTCTGGTTTACTATCGTTGATGAATTTAGTGATGGTTTCTACTCTGTCAACAGCTATAAAATCTTGAGGTTTAATTTCTCCAGTTATTATAAAATGTGTTAAATGAGTTTCAATAGTTCCAACTGTAAACGACCTTAATTCTGCGATTTCTTTTACACTTTTGCTATCTTTTAATAAATTATAGGTAATCGTTTTAGTATCGGTTTTATCTTCTTTAACGGCTATCAATTTTTGAAAAGGAGTTCTTGAAAGTTCTTTTTTCTCACAGAATTCGCCAATCATTGTCAAAAGCTCATTTCCATATTGTTTTATCTTCATTTTTCCGATGCCTTTAATACTTTCCAATTCCTCAAAATTTGAAGGAATTTGGTTCACTAAATCCGTCAACGTTTTTTGTGGTAATATTTGATAAACAGGCAAACCAGTTTCCATTGCCAAATCATCTCGCCAATTTTTAATGGTTTGATAAAGATCGGGATGTAAAACCCCTCTTGGCACATTTACTTTTGTGGGCTGCTTTTGTTCCTTGATGCTTTGCAAATAATCAATCTCGGCGTTGGCCTTATTCTTTAAATAATTTAAAACCTTAAAACCGTTCCTACATAAATTTAAAGATGATTTTTTGATAAAAATTTCCTTTTTTAAATTTTGTATCGCCTCTAAAATCAATTTTTTAACAGATTGATTATCAGCATCAAAATCAACTTCTGCCAATTGCTTTTCTAATTCTAGTATTTTATCTCCAAAATAAATACATCCTTTTTTAACGCGATCTTGTAATTCTGTATTTTCTTCAGGTAAACTTTGTTCTTGCAATTGCAAGTTCAATTGCCTTTTAAATTTATCGGCGACAGCATATATATCAATTTCAGATTGCTCTCTTCCTTTGTTGATATTATCCAAAAAGTCATTTGTTAAAGTATGGTGATTTTCTTCAGCTAGTTTTTTAATATGAAACAAAGCAGATTTAATGTATTTAAAATCAAATAAATCGAACAGTAAACTTTGTTGATAAGCAATTTTAGAATCCGTCAAATGCTGTTCGTTAGGTTCGTTTTCTTTTGCGGATTTGGTATAAGTAGAAACCGTTCCATCTGTTTTTACGCTGCTAAACAATATTGGTGAACTTAAAACCATGCCCTCAAAACTTTTACATCTGCTTAAAGCCACATAAACCTGTCCGTGTGCAAAAGCCGCGTTAGCATCAATAATTGCTTTTTCAAAAGTTAATCCCTGGCTTTTATGGATGGTAATTGCCCAAGCCAGTTTTAAAGGATATTGTATAAAAGCCCCTTGTATAACTTCTTCAATCGCTTTTGTTTCTGTGTTTAATTCTGGCTTAATATTTTCCCAAACCGCTTTGCCAACTGCAATTTCTTGTAAATCATCTGGGCATTTCACAAAAATAATTTCCTCTTTAATTCTAGTGATTTTCCCGATTTTCCCATTATAAAAAAGCTTTTCACGGTTGCTGTCGTTTTTTATAAACATCACTTGCGCTCCAACTTTTAAAAGTAATTCTTCTGCATTCGGAAAGGAGTATTCTGGAAAATCGCCATTAACTTCTGCTTTAAAAATGTATTCTTTGGTGGTAATTTCCTTTAATTTTCTTTCGTTAATGGTGTTTGCCGAGTTATTATGAGAGCTTAAAGTAATGTAACCTTCATCATCAGAAGGGTTAAAATCTGGAACATATCTTTTGTTCAGTTTTTCTAAAGTTTCCTTATCAATGGTGTTTTCCCTTACAGCATTTAAAATATCAATAAAATAAGTATCAGACTGGCGATAAATGTGTTTCAATTCAATGCCAACTGGGTTGCTTTCTTTTAAAGCTTTGCTATTGAAAAAATATAGATTTGGATAATAATCTTTTAAAATAGCCCAATCATCATCTTTAACTACTGGAGAAAGCTGGTGTAAATCGCCAATCATCAATAATTGGACGCCGCCAAAGGGTTTTGTACGGTCTTTATATCTTCGTAAAACCTCATCGATGCCATCTAAAGTATCAGCCCTTACCATACTAATTTCATCGATAACCAATAAATCTAAACCTTTAATAAGATTTACTTTATCCCTATTCATTTTACGGATGGGGTTCTTTTTTGCAACATTTTCATCAACGGTTGATGAAATATATGGACCAAAAGGCATCTGAAAAAAAGAATGAATGGTACTACCTTTAGCATTGATGGCGGCTACACCGGTTGGTGCCACAACAACAATTCTTTTAGGGCAATCTAGGCGCAGGTTATGTAAAAAAGTAGTTTTACCCGTACCTGCTTTACCAGTTAAAAATATATTTCTGTTGGTGTTTTGTACAAATTGATGGGCAAGTTGAAGCTGGGGATTGGTTTCCATAATTTAGATAATAAAGCGGATTTAACTAAATTATAAAATTAGAATTTTTTTTTGGCTTTGAGATTTTCAGTTAGAACGGAAACAAAAAAAGTTGAGCATTTGCCCAACTTTTTTTGTTTTATTTTTTTGTGTTAACGATTGTAAAGACATGAGCCTGTTAAAACGCACAAATTGTTTTAAACTTAATAATAAAATCTAAAATATTAGTATCACAAAACATATTACCTTTCAAATACCAATCCATCGGCTTTAGCACCTAAGCCCTCTAAAGATTTCAAAATATCTTTGGTAAAAGATTTTGGTCCACAAACATAAAAT
>JACMNZ010000176.1 GCA_014378285.1 Pseudopedobacter sp. | reverse complement strand
TTTAATCATGATTTATGGTATTTATACCGTTGTGAATTTACCTGTGGATGTTTTGCCAGATTTAAACCGTCCAAGGGTAACCATATTTTTAGAGGCTAATGGAATGGCCCCTGAAGAAATTGAAGCTCAGGTTATTTTACCAACTGAAACAGCGCTAAATGGATCGCCTGGGGTAGAAATAGTAAGATCGGTAGCTTCACCAGGTTTGGGATTAGTTTTCGTAGAATTTGATTGGGATACAGATATATATAGGGCAAGACAGCTTACTGCAGAGAAACTGCAAACCGTTCAGCTCCCACAGGGTATTACACCTGTTATGGGACCCATAAGTTCTGTAATGGGGCAGTTTATGCTGATTGCAGTAACAGGAACAAAAACTAGCCCAATGGACGTGAGGACGTTGGCTGATTTTACCATTAGAAGGCGGTTAATGAGCATAAAAGGAATTTCGCAAGTGATTCCTATTGGTGGAGAAAAATTACAATATCAAGTCCTACTATCTTCTGAAAAATTACGCCAATTTGGAGTTTCGATTGATCAAGTTGATGAAGCATTAAAATTAACAAACTTAAATACTACAGGAGGTTTTTTTAACTATCAAGGTTCCGAAGTGTTAATTAGAAATATTGCTAGAGTAGATGCAACTTCTTTAGATGATATTGGCAATACAGTAATCATAAATAAGACAGATAATTCGCCCATACTTTTAAAGCAAGTTGCTGAGGTAAAATACGGACCTGCTTTAAAACGAGGCGATGGATCGCTCAACGGAAACCCAGCGGTTATCCTCAGTATAGAAAAGCAACCCAACGGAAATACTGTTGAATTAACGGAAGAAATAAAAAAAGCAGTGGCAGAAATGCAGGCAACAATGCCTGCTGATGTAAAAATTAATACAGATGTTTTTCAGCAAAAGCACTTCATAGAAAATTCATTAAGTAATGTGGAAATCGCATTAAGAGATGGTTTTATATTGGTAATCATTATCCTTTTTCTATTTCTGTTAAACGTAAGAACCACCATAATTACTTTAACAGCGATTCCAATATCGCTAATCATAACGGCCATCATTCTTAAATCTTTTGAAATTTCTATCAATACTTTAACACTTGGTGGTTTAGCCATTGCCATTGGAGAATTGGTTGATGATGCCATTGTGGATGTAGAAAATGTATACCGGCGATTGCGTGAAAATTGGGCAAGCGAAAGTCCCAGACCAACTTTGCAAGTTATTTATGAGGCCAGTAGCGAAGTGCGTAATTCTATTGTTTACGCCACAATTATTGTAGTGCTGGTATTTCTTCCTTTATTTTATTTACAAGGGATTGAAGGTAAAATATTTGCTCCACTTGGTATAGCATATATCACCTCTATTTTAGCATCATTGGTAGTATCGCTTACTTTAACACCAGCTTTATGTAGTTATTTTATGAGTTCAGAAAAAGCTTTAAGACATATAAACTTAAAGTTTTGGAAGAAAAAGACTGTTCAAGAAAAACTTGAATTAGAAAAAAAGACTTTTAATCCTGATGATAACGATAGTCCTTTAGTTCGTTTCTTAAAGCGTAAGGATACCCATTTGTTAAACTGGGGTTTAAATCACACAAAAATTATCATTACCTCGGCAATTATTTTAATAGTTGCAGCAATGAGTATAGTTCCATTTTTTGGCACAGAATTTTTACCTCCATTTAATGAAGGAAGCTATACAGTAAACTTATCATTACCGCCCGGAACTTCCTTACAAGAAGCCAATAAAGTAGGTAGCATTGCAGAAAAGCAAATGCTAAAAGTTCCAGAAGTATTAGTAACCGCCAGAAGAACAGGAAGAGCAGAATTAGACGAACACGCCGAACCACCAAGTAACTCTGAAATAGAAGTAGCGTTAAGAGACCCCAAAGAAATTACTAGAGATAAAAAAGAGATATTAGCCGATTTAAGAAATCAACTTTCGGTATTAAAAGGCGTAACAGTAAATATTGGGCAGCCCATTTCCCACCGTTTAGATCATTTGCTATCTGGTGTAAGGGCGCAAATCGCCATTAAAGTATTTGGAAACGATTTAGCTGATTTAAGAAGCAATGCAGCAAAAATTCAGGAAATTATAACTAAAGTTAATGGTGTAGTTGATGTACAAATTGAGAAACAAGTATTAGTGCCTCAATTGATGATCAGGTTAGACCGAGTAGCTATACAACAATATGGTTTACAAGTAGGTAAAGTAGCAGAAGATTTAGAGATATTCTATAATGGAAAGGTCTCCAGTCAGATTTTGGATGGGCAAAAAACTTTTGACTTAATTTTAAGAACGGATGATAGTACAAGGAATAGCATTAATGCAATTCAAAACACACAAATATCATTACCAAACGGCTCTCTTATTCCTTTAAGTCAGATAGCGAAAATAGAATTTGAGAATGGCATCAATTCAATCTTTCATGAAAACACACAACGTAGAATTGTTATTTCGGCTAACGTACAAGGTAGAGATTTAGGAAGTACAGTAAAGGAGTTACAAGCTGCAATAAAGACAGATTTACAATTGCCACAAGGCTATTATATAGAATATGGCGGTCAGTTTGAAAGTCAGCAATCGGCATCTAAACTCATTTTAATTCTCAGCATATTTTCATTTTTAGGAATCTTTTTAGTTTTATATAGCCATTTTAATTCTTCCAGAATCGTTTTTCAAATCATGTTGAACATTCCGTTAGCTTTAATTGGGAGCGTTGTAGCAGTTATATTAACAGGCGGTGTATTCTCCATTGCTACTTTGGTAGGTTTTATTACCCTTACAGGAATAGCATCTAGAAATGGGATCATGATGATTTCTCATTATATCCATTTAGTTGAAAAAGAAGGAGAACATTTTAGTAAGGAGATGATTATTCGAGGCTCGTTAGAAAGATTAGTACCTGTTTTAATGACCGCTTTAGTTGCTGCTTTAGCGTTAATCCCGCTTACGTTAGACTCAACTGCTGCTGGTAAAGAAATTTTATATCCAGTTGCTACCGTGATTTTAGGAGGCTTAATTAGCAGTACACTATTAGATATTATAGTTACTCCAGTCGTTTTTTACAGATATGGAAAAAAAGCGTTGGATACTTATATTAATCACCAACAAAAGAATAAAAATGAGTTTGTAGAAATTGAGTAAATAATTCAGTGCCAAAAGGGGTATGGTCGACACATAAGATAGATATAGACCTTTCAAATTTAGAAAATTGCTAATATAAAAAAGCTAAAAATGAATTTTTTTAAAATCCCCTTCATAATGTCTTCCTATGTTCTCTTAATGCACTTAATAAGGTTATTAAGAGAACATAAATTCATAAATAAAAAACTGAACCACAGGACAGTACATAACAGTATATTTTACTTTTCTATCTATTTTTAAAAATCCAAATATAAGTAGGTAGACGAAACGAATGTGCAAACCTTACTATCACCAAATTATGGACAGGTTAGAAAATTTTATTTTAGCCGAGTGCATGGAGAACAAAGGTATGTTTTTAGAGCAAATAGAAGCCTATTTACAGGCTATATGGAAATGAAATCTTAAATGCATTCCATTTATGATGATAACAATAATAGCGTTTTAGAAGATAAAAGAATACGAATTGATTTGAGCGCAAGAAAATTTGGGTCTGATTTGGCTTTAGCCGAAATGAGAAAGAAAATAGATGCACAAGCACAATCGAGTATGACCGATTTATACTCCAGATTTAAAGGATTGGGTAAATTAATCAACTCTCGCATACATGCTATCGGTAATCGGAATGCAGTGTACACAACCGGAACTATATTTTCTATTATCGATACTTCAAAAAATCAAGATGAACATATTGCAGCTTTGGGAAGCACCCTAAACAGTATAAAATATTATTTAAGTGGTTTTGATATCAATGAATATTGTTTTGAAGGTACTATTTACCGAGGATATGGGTTTGGGCATTATTTATATTTAGCGCAAACCATTTCTAATTACACAAATAGTAAAATCAACCTTTTTACCTTTGATCTAAATAATTTAAAAAATGTTGGTAATTTCCTAGAATATAATCAGGTAAATCCGAGTTACTATGCGCATTTTTTTGATGTTAGCCTAACAGCATCGCAAGAAAAAGGAAATTTTGCCTACATGATGGCAGCAAAATATCATTGTACAAATCAACTTTCAGAAAATGTTCCAGATGAAGGGTTAAGTTGTTTAATGGAACGAGCAAATCCATCATCATTAAAAAATAATAAGAAGGAAGTTGTACTACCAGAACATACCTATTTTGACAATTTTGGTATTGTAATCTCTCGTGGGCGAAAAAATAATCCACTTTCTACAGCCATTAAAGCTGGCCATGATGCCGAAAATCATATCCATTTTAATTCAGGAAGCTATTCTTTATTTTTAGCAGATAAAAAGATAACTGGAGATATTGGCGCACTTTCCTACACCGCTGGTGCATTTAATGATGATAATAAAGCAAGAAGTTTATGGGGCCATACGGTACCAATTATCGAGAATACCATACCAGCTAAAAGCCGGGAAGCTAATGGTAAAATAACAAATGCCACATTTACTAATGATATTGATAAACCGGGAATGGATACCAAAGCTGTTTATCACATTAAATCGTTAAAAAAATAGAAAGGACTATGATCAACGATAAAACTGATTCTGGTAAAATTACTATAATCGGTGCTTTTGAAGCTAATAAAGCAGTAAAATTTGGAATTGCTGTTATGACTTTTGCTAAATATGAAATTATCGATGATAATAATGCGACTATCACAAATCCAAAAAATCTAAACTAAAAGTTAAGATTAGTAGCGAAAGTACACCAGTAAAAATAGATGCAGAGAAAGTACCTTTTGATAAATTAAGAAACTGAAAAGAGACATTTAGAATTGGCATAAACTTAGTCAATTAGGTAAAAAAAGGAACTATTAGCATAATAATAAACAGTTGTTAATTAAGGTATAACAGCAAGTACTAATTTTTTATAAAAAAATTCATTTATATTTAGTCAAACCGATTTTTATGTAAATGTGAAATTCATTATTTTAAATTTATATTTTACAATTAAAAGCCATTGCCTTTTCACCCCGTTAACCAATTAAATTTATTATATAAACATGAAAAAAAATTCAGCACTATTCTTTTCGTTAAGTTATGCAATCGTTTGCATAACCTTATTTAGCACATCATCAATAGCGCAAACAAGTGCAAAAAAAGTAATAATTAGTAAGCCAACAGAAAGCCAAATAGCTGAGGGAAAGGCATTAATAGCAAAATCTGATTGCTTGGCTTGTCATAAGTTGGATATTAAACTTGTGGGCCCTTCTTATAAAGATGTTGCCAAAAAATATCCAGCAACTGAGGCTAATTACAAAATATTGAGTCAAAAGATTATTAGTGGGGGTAAGGGCAATTGGGGAGAAATACCAATGGTTGCACATGCAAACGTAACGCTAACTGATGCAAAAAAAATGGTGCAATATATTTTATCAATCAAATAAAAATCCCCATAATTAATGTATAAAAAAATCATTTTATTATCCCTTTTTACAGCTTCCAGTATATTTGCTTTAGCACAAAATCTTGTAATTTTTAAAGGTATAGTACAAAACACCAATGGAGAGGCTATTCAGAATGTAGCTATTCAATTATTAAATAGTAATTATACAATAATATCTAACACCGTTGGCGAGTTCTCTTTCTTTAATATTCCAGCCGGAGAATACACCATTAAATTATATGCTTTAGGTTATACTACATTAAATCAAAAAATTAATGTTCAGTCTAACAAGCAAACCTTAATTTTTAAACTTAATGTTACCGGTAATAAGTTAGAAGAAGTAATTGTTAGTGCCGAAAAAAGAGATGAGAATGCTCAAAATTTACCCTTAAGTATTTCGGCATTATCAGCAAAAAAAATCACAGATTATAAGCTGTGGGATATTAAAGATATTACTGCAATAGTTCCTAATTTGTATCAATCAAACCCAGGCGATAACCGTAACGTAACTTCTATAAGAGGAATAAGCTCTACCTCTTACGACCCTTCTGTGGCTACCTATATTGATGGTGTGAATCAGTTTGGGTTAGATACTTACATTTCACAATTGCAAGATATAGAACGAATAGAAGTTTTAAATGGCCCGCAAGGTACTTTATATGGCAGAAATGCTATGGGTGGGGTAATCAATATCATTACAAAAGCACCTAACAACCTTAGCAGCGGTTTTGCTGAATTAAGTTATGGAAATTTTGAACAACAACGTTTAAATGCTGGAATTAAGCTTCCCATAATTAAAAACAAACTGTTGTTTGGTGCTGCTGGATTATATACCAAAAGAAATGGTTTTTACACCAATTCTTTTAATAATTCTAATTTTGATCGCCAGCACAGTATTATGGGCAATTATTTCCTAAAATTCTTAGCTAGTCCTAAAACTGTAATCACCTTAAATGCCAAACATATCACCAACCGTAATAATGGAGCTTTTCCACTGGCTGGACAAATTAGCGATGCCCTAGAAAATCCTTTTACATTAAACCAAAATAGCATTTCAGAAATGGTGGATAACACGTTTAACACTAATCTTTCAATTAATTATAGTGGTTCAAAAATTAACTTCACTTCACAAAGTGCTTACCAGGATAATTACAGGTATTATAGAAACCCCATTGATGGCGATTTCTCCCCCTTAGATGGTTATGCTATTATAAATAATTATGGAAATAAATGGAATAAGGTTAATGTATATAGTCAAGAATTTAGATTAAACTCGCCTGCAAATAACAATTCAAAATTAACGTGGGTAGCAGGTACCTATTTATTTTATCAATATAGCCCCGTAAAACAAGGCATCCATATTGGTAATGATGGTACATTACTAGGCTCTCCTTCAAATAACTTTACTACTATCAATACCAATATTTCTAAAGGAAATGGAATAGCCTTTTTTGGACAAACTACCTATGCCATTCAAACTAAACTGAATTTAATAATTGGCTTACGTTACGATTTAGAAAACAAAAAGCAAAGCATTATGGGCGAATTTCAACCAGATGGTACTGCTGCAATGCTTATTCAGCCGGATACTTCTGCTAAAGCAACATTCCATGCTTTTAGTCCAAAAGCTGGGTTACAATACCTAATTAATGATAATAGCTCAATTTATGGAAATTACAGCCGAGGTTTTAGAGCAGGTGGCATTAGCCAACTTTCTGGCGACCCTAGAGAAGCATTATTCACCTATCAACCAGAGTTAAGTAATAATTTTGAAATTGGGACTAAAAACATGTTTTTTAACCATCTCTTAAAACTTAATGTTTCTTTCTTTTATACTCAAATTAACAATGCACAAGTTCCCACCTTGTTGTTGCCGGATGCCATAACGATTACTAAAAATGCGGGGAAGTTAAGTAGTAAAGGATTTGAATTACAAACAGATTTAATAGCAGCAAAAAACTTGGAATTCAGCTATAATTTTGGTTATACAAATGCCAAATACAAATCTCTCGACTTACCCAATAACGGAAGTGTACAGAGTTTTAAAAACAATAAGCAAGTTTTCACACCTAATTTCACCTCATTTTTAGGTGCTAATTATAGCTACCCAATCCCTCAAACAAACGACAAATTGTTTGCCTTGGCACAGTGGCGTTATATAGGTTCTCAATATTTTGATTTAGCAAATCGATTTAAACAAGAAGCCTATAATTTAGCAAATACCAGATTGGGTATCAGCTTAAAAAAATTAGAAATAAGTATTTGGGGAGATAATATTTTTAACGAAAAATATGTGGATTATGCCTATAGTTTTGGTGCATCACATTTAGGTAATCCTCGTACTTATGGACTTCAAATTAAAACCAATTTTTAAAATCATAAATAATGGATTCAAAAAAAATCATACCCGGTTATTTAGCAATATTTATTTTTGCAGTATTTATTGCGTTATCTTTTAGTAGCGCATTTGCAAAGAAAACTCCAAAAGTTTTAATTTTCAGTAAAACAAAAGGTTATCATCACAATTCAATAGAAGTAGGCATTCCTGCTATAAAAAAAATAGGTGCCGAAAACGGTTTTGATGTAGATACCACCACTGATGGGGGGAAATTCACTGTCAAAAATCTAAAACAGTATAAAGCAGTTATCTTTTTTAGCACTACAGGCGATGTTTTAAATGAAGAACAACAAAATGAATTTGAAAAATACATCAAAGCTGGCGGTGGCTTTGTGGGTATTCATGCCGCTTCAGATTGCGAGTATGATTGGCCATGGTACGGAAACCTGGTAGGTGCATATTTTCTTAAACACCCAGCCCAGCAAGATGCAGTATTGAAAATAACAGATTCTAATCATATTTCTACTAAGCATCTTCCACTTGAATGGAAAAGAAAAGACGAATGGTACAACTTTAAATGGATGGCAACTGATTTGCATGTTTTGATTAAAATAGATGAAAACAGTTATAACGCTGGTCCTGCAAAAATGGGCGAAAATCACCCGATGGCATGGTACCATAACTTTGATGGTGGTAGAGCTTTTTATACTGAATTAGGGCATACCAATGAATCTTACCAAGAAGAATTATTTTTAAAACACATTTTAGGTGGTATTAAATACGCCATGGGCATAAACAAATAACCGATTAACACCATAGATATTTTTAATATGAAAAAAACACTCAATTTTATCTTAGGCATTACGTTCGTCATTGTGTTGATTTTTGCCTGTAAAACGTATAAAGCTGCATTTATTAGAGATGCTGATGGAAAAATAAAAGTTAACCCTAATCCCTCTCCTTCTGTTTTATCACCAGAAGAAAGTATGCGAAGTATGGCAGTTCAAAAAGGTTACCATTTAGAATTGGTAGCTAGCGAACCTATGATTAGCGAACCAGTTGCCATTGTTTGGGACGGCAATGGCAAAATGTTTGTAGCGGAGATGAATACCTATATGCAGGATTTGAACGGAACTGGACAAAAAATGAATACCTGTAAAATAAAACTATTGGAAGATACCGATGGCGATGGAAAAATGGATAAAGCTACTTTGTTTTTGGATAGTTTAGTATTACCCCGCATGATGTTATGTTTAGACGATAAACTTTTGGTAAACGAAACATTTACCAATAACATTTATAGCTACAGAGACACCAATGGAGATGGTCATTCTGACGAAAAATTACAAGTTTTTGAGGACAATAGTCCCGATGAGAAAAATTTAGAACATCAGAAAACAGGTCTTATTTGGAATTTAGATAATAAAATTTATTTAACTGTAAGTAAAGTTAGATATTCTTATGAGAAAGGAAAATTAGTGCCAGAAACTTTATACGGAAACCCTATTGGACAATGGGGATTAGGAAATGATAATTATGGTCGCTTATATTTTTCATCAGCTGGTGGAGAAAAACCTATATTAGGTTTCCAACAAAACAATTACTATGGCAATCTAGATTTGAAAGATCAGTATGATGATGAGTTTCAGGAACCTTGGCCAATAATTGCAACTCCTGATGTACAGGGCGGTTTAAAAAGATTACGACCAGATAGTACATTAAATCATTTTACTTCTAGCAACGGTCAATCTATTTACAGGGGAGATGCTTTACCTGCGGATTTAATAGGCGATTATATAGTTTGTGAACCTGTAGGTCGTATAATCAGAAGAGCTAAAGTAATTGATACCGAAGGTAAAATGAGTGTAAAAAACGCCTATTTTCAACAAGAGTTTATCGCTTCTGCTGATATGAATTTTAGACCCGTAAATACAGCTACAGGACCAGACGGGTGTCTGTATATTGTTGATATGTACCACGGTATTATCCAAGAAAGCAACTGGACAAAAGAAGGTAGCTACTTAAGAACCCAAATTTTAAGAAAAGGATTAGAAAAAAACGTGGGCCGTGGTAGAATTTACCGTGTAGTAGCTGACAAAATAAAACCAAAAACCAAAAAACCCGATATGCTTGACGCTTCAAGTAGCAAGCTGGTGGGCTATCTCAATCACCCTAATGGTTGGTGGAGAGATAATGCTCAAAAATCATTAGTTTTAAGAAACGATAAATCAATTGTGCCACAGTTAGAAACCTTGGTTAAAACATCGGCTAATCCGCTTGCAAAAATCCACGCATTATGGACTTTAAACGGAATGCATTCATTAACAAAAGAATTATTGGTTAATAGCTATAAAGATGCCGATGCACAAGTACGTAAAACTGCGGTTTGGGCAAGTGAGTATTTTATGGGTTTAAAAAATAATTCTTTTGTATTAAGTAAACTTGATGCATTAAAAACAGACCCTAGTGCGGGTGTTAGATTCCAATTGGCATTGTCTTTACGTTTTAACGATGATCCTAAAGCTCAAAGCATGATTAATTACATGCTTAGAAAATATCCCAATAATGATATTTTAGTTACTTCTGTTAAAACCTATCAAGAATCTGTTGAAACAGAAAAAGAGCGAATTGCAAAAGAAAAATTAATGAACCAAGCTTCCCAACTAGTAATGGAAGAAGGTGCGTCAATTTTTAATAGTTTCTGTAATGTTTGTCATGGTGTGGATGGTAAAGGGATATCATCTCTTAATGGTGAATTGCCTGCACCAATATTGGCAAACAATAAGAATGTATCTGGCAATCCTACAAAACTGATTAAAGTTTTATTACGTGGCCTTAACGGCCCTATTGATGGCAAAACTTACACTACGGGTTTAATGCCTGCCCTTCAAGATAATGATGATAAATACATTGCTTCTGTTTTGAGTTATATACGCAACAATTTTGGTAATAAGGGTAAAATGGTTACAGAACAAGATGTAGCTAAAATTAGAACCGAAACCGCAAATAGAACTCAGCCTTATACTATAGAAGAACTGAATGTTTCAGATATAAAAAGGAAGTAAGTATTCTTAAAACAGAGTTTGAAAATTCACACTCTGTTTTATTTTTTTTAGTTGCTAGTTAATAGAATAGACAATTCGTTTGTTGTAATTTTTTTGCTACAATTAACAGTTCTAGTTATCATTTACTGTTGTAAGTATACATATAGTTGCTTTTCAAACCAAGATAACAATTCTTGATTTTCAATACTATTATTCCCACCCAAACTAAAATCATTCAAGATGCACTTATGAAATTATGATATCAAATTGAATGGTCTAAAGGAAGATTAAAACCAGACCATGCTTTTTTTGAGGTCCAATCTGCTGGTGGATCTGTCCAAAATGAATCGGTTTCTGGCAACCCTAGCGGCAACAATCCTACGGCACATAAATATAAACTTCCAGTAGAAATATATATTTCTGCCATATCTGGCTGATGTCCTGCAAAACCTATTTGTAACCAACCATTTTTATCAAAAGTGCCCTCAGGTTCTATCATATTTGAGACAACTAAAGACAACGCACTCCTTACTTGTGCTGGTTTTACCGCTTCTGGAAGTTTTTTCATTAAAGCAATAAGTCCTAAGCATTGCATTGCACCAAAACGATAAGTTAAAGAGCGGCCAACAGGAGGAAAAGTGCCTTCTGGAGATATTAAACGTTCTTCAATTACAGCATACCTTACGGATCGGCTTAAAACGGTATCGTAAAGTTTAGAATTTTGTTCGTTATGCTTTACCAGTATTTCCACAATCTGTAACATCATAGGATGTATAACGAAACTGTTATAATAATCCCAATGAAAATTCTCCCCATCACCATAAACACCATCTCCTTTATACCATTCTATATGTTTTTTAACCGCTAAATCCATCCTTACCGTATCGCCATCTTCACCAACTTCCAATAAAAAAGCCTCAATCATGGCCATAAAAAGTAACCAGTTATTATAGCCTGGTGTAATTACTCTGGTAGATTTAAAAGCAGCAATTACATTTTTCTTGACTTCAGAATCTAATGGTTCCCATAATTGTTTTGGCGCTCTTAACAAACCGTGAGCAAAAAATGCAGCATCTACCAAAGCTTGATCATACTTACCACCAGTAAAATGCATAAAATCCGGCGATTTTGAATCCGTTGCCTTATCAATACTTTTTCTTGCAAGATTTATATACTCTGCCCTTAACTTCCCTTCCTCAGAATTGTCTGATCCAAGCTCTAACCAAGGTGCTATACCGGCCAATAATCTACCAAAAGCTTCCAAATGTGTTGGCTTAGACCTATCTAGTTTATTTGTTGAGTTAACCTCAACAGGCATATTTTGTCTTAGTTTACCATCGCTTAAATTGCTTAAAACAGGGTGTGCAATCTTCACCATAGTGGCTACCCAATAATCTCGGGAATCAAATGTTTTTTTTGTTTTTTCCTTAGGTTTATAAGTGGAAGCAAGTAAGTTTTTTGGTAAAAAAAAACTTGTAGCTAACGAAGCAGGTATAAATGATAGAAATTTACGTCTGAACATATTATTTAACTTTCCATTGTAATACGGCAGCATTTTGGCCTGTTAATTCTTTTGTGGTTTCGCCATCTCCTTGCTCTACATTTTGCACAAATAAATTTAAAATCTTTTTGTCCTTCCATAATTCGGTATCATAGGTAGGTTCCCACAAACCTACAGAAGTACTTGTTAAGTCTTTAAACTTCCATTTTCCTTTTTCAATATCATTACTAATAGCTACGCTCACTTTATTTCCCCTTTCTTCATCTCTAAAAAAGACATAAACATGCTTTTTTAGATTCTTTTCAGTAACAATTAATAAAGGCCTAGATATTGGAATACGTTTTGTACCACCGCCAGACAAACTAAAAGGGGTTTTTCTTTTCGAGATTTGTTGCGTTTCCCAAGCATTGCCTTTTTTGTAAATCAGTCTATATTGAGGAATGCTATCGCCTTCTGTTTTCCAGTAGTTCACAATGTATGGACTGTTTTTTTCATCTACTGCTATTGCTGTAGAATTTATAAGTTCAGATTTTTGAGGAATTTTTAAGGCATACTCTGCAGTAGCTGCCGTAATTGGCAATTTATATTTTTCCCCATTGCTTTTTTCCCAAGTTAAGCCACCATCATCTGATTTAGCATAACACATATCATGGTTAGTAGCTACATCTCCAGTTTCTCTCCAAACCCATGATATCTGAATAGCGCCTGTATTATCAATTACCATTTGCCAGTAAGGACTACGTTGTCCCTCCCCGTTTATCCAACCATCCTGAATGGTTTTCCATTTTTTGGTTTTGATATCGTAACTGTTGAGCATTAGACTACCGTTTCCCGAACCTCCATCTCGGTATAAAAACAAAAGATTTCCGTTTGCTAAACGATAAAACTCAGGATAGGTAACGCTTTTTTCTTTAAAACCGGTCATACTCATTTTTGCAGTAAGATCTAAAGAACCTGGACTTACACTTTTACAATAATTAAATGGACCACCGTGAAGTCCCCACGACATGTGTAAGTATCCATCTCCATCAATCATTATACTAATAGACTTATGAGCATCAGTAGCATCACCTTTATATTGGGTAACTTTTAATTCCCAATCTTTAGAATTGATATTTCTTTTACCAAGAACTACATTTTTATCCTCATCGTAATAAGCAATATATTGTGTGTTTTTATAGGTAACTAAGGAGTTTCTTCTAAAAATAACCGTGTTAACTGAATTTTTTGCCCACGCCTTTCCTGCCGGGATAATCTTAGCACAATTGCTCCCTTTTATCTGAGCGTTTGTGGTAATTGAACAAACCAATATAAGTGTACTAACAATTAGGACTTTGGATATATTGAGATACATTTTAATGTTGTAAAAAGTTAAATTTATTTTTTGGAGTGGATATATCGATAATTAAATCTCGCATTTGGTGCAGCATCTCCTTTATCTAAAAAGTTTATCGCACCTTTATTGGTGGGAACATTATCTGCCCATTTAAAATCTAATGTGAAATCTTCTGAATTAATATCTAAAGCTTTTTTGGGGATTTTAATTTCCATTTTATTCCCGCTAATTTTATAAGACACATTAGCTTTATTTTCCCATTTCCAACCACCTAAACTTTTTGCAATATTAGTAGATTCTTGATTTTTAGGATTCCCATTTACCAAAAACTGATAGCCTTCCCAATTGGGGAGCTCTTTATTGTTTAGGCTTATAAAAAGATTCATCCAATTAGCTGTGCCGTAGCCTGTAATTGGTTTTGTGGTTTCTACATAAAATGAGATATAAGTATTATCAAGTGCCACTTTGGCTTTAACAATGTCGTTTCTACCTGTATTGTTGATATATTCTTTTATGCTTCCATAACCAGGATGGTTTCGATGAAAGGTATCATCTTTATCATCGTAAAAAACAGCTTTTACTTTATCCCAATCTTTAAAATTGCCATTGATAGTAATATTATCAATCTCTTTGTAAACTGGAATTTCACGAGTGCCCTTATATTTTCTGATATTATTTACCAACTGATAATAATAATTATCACCAAAACCGTCTTTCATAGGTTCGGCGTCCCGGCTATATTCTTCGTTGTATAAATCAACAAAGTAGGTTTCTCCTTTTTTGATTGGCTTGCCCAAAAAGTTTTTTGCATTTCCGTTATCAAAACGCATGGCAACCCATTCGTTCCATCCTGTTACAAACACAAACTCAGGGTCAACTTCCAAGGCTCTTTTCCATTGCTCTGCGAAGTAAAAACCTTTTTTAGGTTGCTTCACTTCGGGTTCTTTTCCATCATGAAAACTTCTACCGATGTTAGACATAGGATGTTCGGCAACGCTCACACTAATTTGTTCTGGTTTGTCTTTGCTTTCATGCCAGCCGTAAGATTGTGGCGTATGATCTACCCACGTCCATTTATCCTTTCCGTCTCCAAACCATTCCTGCCCTTTACTCCAGGCCCAAGATTGACGGATATTAAAAAAATCTTTAATTTCTTGACTTTGATTTTCTGGCGGAGCTAATAAAAGTGGTTTCCCTTTCCAAAAAAACCATAAATCTTTAAATAAACCTTTAGCATATATGTTTTCATAAAGCTTGTTTACGGTTTGCTCTGGTTTGCTGTTGATTATAAAAGAAAAGTAAGGCGTTGATAAACCTTCAGAACGCATTTGCCTATAAACATTTGCGATTTTTGTAACCTGCGGAAGATAAATTGCGGCATTAGTGACATCTAAAATAATCACATCGATACCAGCATCAGATAGCATTTGAGCATGTTTTCTGATAACCCACTCATCATCTGGTAAGTAATATCCAAAATAAGGTTCAGCCCAATGATGAAAAGCATTGATAGGTCCGTACTGTGGATTTTCCGGGTTTTCCTTTAACATTTTGCTAATGTCGTAAGGGCTATTTTTCTCCTCTCCAGATTTTTGAATAACGCCTTCATCTGCCCGCATTCCCTTTCCATGCTGATCATAACCGTGTGCACCTTGCCAGATAAAGTAGAAAATTCCAACGTATTTATCTTTTTTTTGGCTTTGGTTTATTGGTAGCGTTCTACCCAAGTCATCATTAGCAACCCATGTATCTGCTTTTGATGATGATATTAGATTTTTAGAGGTTTCTTGTGCAGATGAATTAAATTGTAAATAAAATACACATACAAACAAAGCCAATAATTCTTTAAAAAAACTTTTACTCATCGCGTTATCCTTTAATAATTTGAACTCCTTTTGGTGCTTCAATTTTTGATTCTATTTTTCCGTTTGTTAGTTTGGTATGTTTAATTTTCACTACGCCATAAGGAGTTGGAAAAGTTCCTTCCACAAACTTAAGATCACCTAAATGTGGTTCAATCTTTAACACCTTACAACCAGGTTCCATTACCTGCACACCTAATACATGAGCAGTTAGCCAAGATGTTGGGCCAGATGCCCAACCGTGTGATAGACTATGACGCAATTTTTTATAGCTATAAGCTCCGTAACTGGCATGAATATCAATTTTCCCTTCCGGTAGTAGCTCGTCAATTCTACCAGCATTTTTCATCCAGTTCAAATCAAAATCTTCCCAAAAAGTAGTTGCCCCCATATCAAGCATGCCCCCCCAGTAATCTCTAATATTATTTATCGCACCCTGATAGTTACCAGCTTTGGCTTTTGCCTCTAACATGTAGTAACCATAAAAAGTAGAAAAATCTTTTGTTTCGCCTACAGAAATAATTTCATCAGCTTTTTTTGGTGGCATTAACCCAGCTAAAGCCATTAATGATGCAGCTTGCTTATTGCCAACCGCATCTGGAATATGCTTTTTCATTTCTGCAACGGTAGCCTCACATTTTTCAGCAGTTCTTGTTTCTCCCAATACACGGCATAACTGAGCCCCATCATTTAATGTCATTACCATCATAGCCTGTAAACCTGCATGAACCGCTGGTTTGTTTGCAAAAGTTGGCCAATCCATAAAACGCATTCCGTCTAAATTTTCATTACCATCCTTAACTTTTGAAACTAATAAATTTAACAGAGGAACTAAATATTCTTTTTGTTTTTTTAAATAATTAAGGTTACCCTGATATTGATATAACTCTCTTTGGATACGCACCCACCACATTGAGTAAGAGCTGATTCCATTCATCCAGGCCGGTAACGGTGTAACGTCTTTTATAAGGTTTAAACTTTTTGGTACTACTTCATTGTAACCAAAAACATTGTTAATAGTCATCACTTCAGGGTGCATATCGCCTACCCAAACCAAGCGATCTCTTTTTGGACCGTCCCAAAGGTACTGTTGCATATTCAACTGAACTGTGTAAGCACCTGTCATCCAAATTTTATTCAAACGCTCATCGCTGCTGTGAAACGATCCTAAATAAGGCACATCACGAAATATAAAGATAGCTCTGGCTTCTTTTAACAACAGTTCTGCATTATCATCAACCAAATCAATACGAACAAAACGAAAACCGGTGTTACCAATTTCCAATTCGCCAAGCCAAGGCACCTCCAAGGTAAAATCACGGATGGCGTGATCGTTGGTTGCTCCTTTAAGCGTGTCAATATCAGCCATGGCTTCACTTACTGATTCTCCAAAACGGACTCTAATTTTAACTGGAGCATGTGTTTTCATTAAACCGGTAACCAATTGTAAGCCACCATGCAGTTCTTTTCCGAAATCTAAAAGGAGGCTGGCTTTATGTTCACCTTCGTTTTTTAAGCGTACTAAATCTGTATTTATTAATTCTGCCTGTCCGTTACCGGCTTTTAAAAGTCGTTTTGCGTTGTTTACATATTTCCCGCTTTCATCAGACTGCCAAACAATACGTTGTGGTGTTAAGTAAACTTTTGCTCGATTATCTTTTTCTGTTTTGTAATCCTTGGCGGGACTAAAAATTGGAGGCAAATTGGACTGCGCTAAAGCGACTGTACTTGTTGCCAGCAACAAACCCAGATTTAAAACTAATTGTTGTTTCAATTTCATACTATTAATATTTTACTGATGTAACATCTACAAAACCGGTTAAGCCTGAAGGTTGTAATGGATCACCTGGATTGTAAAGTGGAAAACTAGTCCATGTTTTTCTTTCTGCAGCAGGTAATTTACTATCGCCAATTAAGCGATTAACCCAAGTATTTACTACCGCTATTTCAATACTATTTTTTCCTTGTTTTAGCGCTTTTGTAATATCAACTCTCCAAGGCGCAGTCCAAACTCCGCCCACATCAACTCCGTTAACTTTTACTTTCGCCATTACTTTTACATCCGTTAAATTAAGGTAAACTCTTTCGTCGTTTTTAGGCAATACGATACTGAATGTATTATTGTAAAGTGCAGTACCAGAATAATATTTGATGCTGTCGTTTTTACTGGTTGTCCAATCTGTTAATTCAGTGAAAATAACTGGATTTTTTGGTCCTCTCATTTTTTGATCAAAAGTTACTGACCAAGGTGTTTTGATTGAAACTACACTTGTTGCGTCAGGAAAGTTTGTTCCGTTTCCTGATGTTACCGAGATCGATTTCCTGAATACGATAAATGCGCTCTGCAGTGGTGCTAATTTTAAAGGAATAGTAGTTCCTTTTTTATCGATAGAAAATTCGGGCAACATTCTAACCGTTCCTGTTACTGGATCCCAAATTTCTGGTTGTTTACCTTGTATTTTAAAAACAGGATTAACATTTATAGCCTGTTCTGATTGGTTGCTCACAAAGTAAATGTCAGCCTCTTCAGTTTTTCTGTGGATGTAAAGTAAAGGATCTGCTTTTTCTGATTTGAAATCTGGCAAAATATTCAGCTTGTCAAAAACTTGTTGCATATCCATTCCCGACAGGATGTTTCCTTTGCCATAAGCGGCTGATTTTATGTTTACGCCATCAACATTTCCCCATAATTCTTTAGCTAATTTTTGAACTTCAGCATCTGAGTTTGGAAAGCCTTGTAAACTAGGAGAACGAGACGGAGCTGGACCTAAAACGGTTGCTCCTTGCGCTACTAAATCTTTTATTTTTTGTAATAGTTCTGGACGCATGGTTTCCAATTTTGGCAATACCAAAACGCTGTACGTCATACCATCTGGCAACACCAATTTACCATTTACCACTTTTACCCTCCCTTTGATTACTTCTGCATTAATGTAGTCAAAAGAATAACCTTTTGGCAATGGCGGGTCTGTTACACCTGTCATCTTTGGTGCATCTTCACCGATAAAATAAGCTGCATCTGCTATGTAATTACCTTGTTGCAACATAAAATTAGTCCTCTTCAAGTAGCTGGTAAAAAGGTTTAAATAATTAAACCAGGTATTATGACGGTTAAATTCGTTGCCAAAATTAGCGTTGATTCCGGGTACTTTATCATCACTTGGTTGTTGAATGTAAACATGTAACAAGGTGTTATTGATGCCTTCTGTGAAAAATCGATCGCCTCGTTGCTTCATCATGTAAGGGTAGCGGATGTAAGGTTTTCCGCCCGCTGTAAATGATTCTGCAGAGACTTTCCTTTTCCCGTAAATATGCGCCGCTGATGAAGCCGCTCTATTTTCGATATTTCCCAATTCTCCCTCGCTCCAAAATTCGCCACCAATCTCATCAGACTGACCACCATATTGTAAAAATTCGCCCGGAAAACCCCAATGTCCATAGTTTTCTAACCAAGTATGCAAACCATATTTATGGCTAATATCTCTTAAACCACCTACGTAATCATAAGCAACTCTATCAGCAATAAAACGTCTTAAATCCCATAAAAAACGATCAGACATTTCTTGACTGCCAACTACTTCTCCTCTCAAAACTGGCAAATATGGCAAGGCATCATAACCGTAGTTTTGTTTAAACCTTTCTAACATTCCATCTGTCCAGTTCTGGCCTCCGGTTTCATAACTATCCTGTACGGTAACTTTCCAAGTTTTACGGTCTTCTGCTGGGATCCGTCTAATGATTTCTCCTAAGAAAGCTTCAAAATGACTAGCAACATGTTCTTTGCTCATTTTATCAACCTCTAAACCAATACCTTCTGGCGAAGCCGGTCCGTTTTCTACTTTTGTTGGCAACATACCAGAACGTAAAACTACCCAATCGCCTTTAGGTGCTTCCCAATTTAAGGCTCCATTGCTTGACATTTTATCCGAAATATCAATTACGGTTAATGGGTCAATTACCAAGCTTTTGTCTTCAACAATTGGCTGAGGTTTCCACTGATATTCGTTCCAGTAAGGAAGTGGAGTTTGAAACATTTTAGCCAAAGTTTTTTCTGTAAAACTTTCTACTCTAGGCGTTGCACTCAATTCAATTTCTGCAATTCCGAAATCTTTTGAGGCTTTTGTAAAAACCAGCCTAAAATTTTTAGAAGTAGTAGCCGGAAAAGAAACAGCGACGGGACCATAAGGATCAAAACCAACATTTAAATTAGCTCTGCTTCTATCAATTTTGAAAGTTTTAATGGTTTTATAACCGTCTTTTTCTTTTATTTGAATTTCTGCATTTGCCATTGCTTCTTTATGCGCCGGATAAATCACTAAACTTCTTGCAGTGTAATCTCCATTAGTTACAAAATCAATGGTAAATTCAGTTGTTGCAGGTATTAAGACTTCTGTATTTTTATCGTTATCTAAAACTTTATCTATATCTACTATTGGTGTGCTAGTAACCAAATTAGGTTTTAAGGTATTTATATTTTGATCATAATTTTTTGGAGCTTTATAAGCAATTACTCTCACGTCCTGAAAATCACCTTCAGGTTTTGATAATATCATAGAAACCTTTTTCCCTCCTTTTATAAAAGTTTCTTTTGATGCTAGATAACGCATCGATTGTTCTGGTTTTATCCAAGGTCCACCAGACTGACTCCATCCTGGGCTGTTAAAAATCCCAATCTCAATGTTTAGTTTGGTTGCCGTTTTTAATGCGGTATGCAAAATATCCCACCACTCGTCTGAAAACAATTTGACCTTTCCATAAGGCGTACTTTCATAGCCAATGTTACCCATAAAAGCCCGATTAATTCCTTGGCTTTTCATGGCGTATAGATCTTTTACTACACCTTCTTTAGAAATATTATCTGACATCCAGTACCAATAAATACTTGTTTGGATAGAATCTGGCGGGATAATAAAACCTTGTTCTAAACTTGATATTGGCAGTTCATTTTTGGTAATTAATTTGTTGACAGGTTTTTGTGTAGTGCAGGCTATCAAGAAAAACGCTAGATAAAAAAAAATAATTTCTTTTAATTTAATACGGTAAGTTCTCATTATAATTTGGTTATAATTGGTTGATTGGATTGCAAATTTATTGCTGGCTTGCAACATACAAGAAAGAAAGCAAAATGGCGTCCTGCACTCACCTGTGAATACAGATTTTAAACCGTTAAATGATATAGGTTATTTTTTTTTGATGAAGTGTATAACTTGAATTGATTATGATAGCTTTTAACTCAAACTCTTTCGGTAAAACTTTAAAAGACCATTTTCATTCATTACTGATTTCACAATAAGACTCTTTATAAGTGATAATCCCTATCAGGATAACACCAAATAGTAGTGTAGAGGTTTCCGTTTTAATCTTCAAAATAACTATTACCACCATATCTTAGAGCACAATATCTATCGCCGTAAGGGTTATAAATATTATCCGAAGAAGCAATCATGCTATATTCCATTCTAATAAATATGTTGGAATCAAAATCTTCTGTTAAAGGTTTACATGGGAGAAACTTTAACAGAAAGACCTTCAGGTTATATTTTTATAAGGTAAACCGATGCTAAAAAAACGATTACTTGTAGTTATTTACTGAGTAATTAACCCAATACTTTCCATCATGATATTTGATATCGGGAGCGAAAACCCTTCTTATTGGTTCTTGGGTTACTAAATTTACCATACTTTTTATTCCAAGTTCCGTTTTTTTAAACGTCCGTTCATAATCAAAAGACTTTCAATTATTCAAATATTTTGAAGAAAATATTTGAATTCCAAGATTGGTTAACCAACTTTTTAGCTGTTGTTTTGTTTGCATCTTTCAAAAATGAGTAGTAAGATTCAAATTGTGTTAATAAATTAATATGATACTTTGCTACTTCAATATGTAATTATATCGCATCATCGCTTCGATGAAATAATAATCTGCATAAGATAAAGGAACATCAATTTGTGACTTGGCGGGCAAATGACCAACACTATGTTTCAAAATAAAACCGCCATTTGTACCTACTTTTGCTCTATATTCTTCGGTAGATAATTT
>JACMNZ010000175.1 GCA_014378285.1 Pseudopedobacter sp. | reverse complement strand
GTTGATGTTCCCGTTCGTTCTTTGTTGATGTTATCTATTTATACCATTTTGATTTATTATTTTAAAATATCTAGTGATATTAACGAGTTTATCAATCAAATCATCAATAAAATAAAACGCTAAAACCATGCAAAATCTAGCACCAATAGCACTTTTTGTTTATAACCGTCCAGAACATACTCGCCGTACTTTAAAATTTTTGCAGGCTAATGCTTTAGCTGAAAACTCTAGGTTATACATTTTTGCTGATGCTGCAAAAACTCCCGAACAAGAGGAAAATGTTAAATTGGTTAATGAAATAATTTCTAATACCGATGGTTTTAAATCGGTAAGAATTGTAAGGGTAAAAATGAATTTAGGATTGGCAAATTCAATCATCAGTGGCGTAAAAGAATTGGTAAATACTTATGGAAAAGTTATCGTTTTTGAAGATGATTTGTTGAGTTCTCCATATACGTTAGAATATTTTAATGAGGCTTTGGATAAATACCAAAATGAAGAAAAAGTGATGCACATTAGTGGTTATATGTATCCTTTGGCTTATGCCGAAGAATTGCCAGACACCTTTTTATATCGAGCTGTACACAGTTGGGGATGGGCAACATGGAAACGGGCTTGGAATAAATTTAATCCAGATATTGATGCATTGATAGCGCAATTTGATCAAGAAAAAAAATTCGCTTTTTCCATAGAACATAAAATGAACTTTTGGAAACAAATGCTGGATTTTAAGGCTGGGAAAAATAATTCGTGGGCAATTAGATGGTATGCTTCTGTATTTTTAAATGATGGTTTAAGTTTAAATCCAACTTATTCATTAATCAATAATATTGGTCACGATGGTACAGGAACACATTCTAATATCGAAAAAATGTACCAAGTAAATATCCATCAAAAGCCTATCAAACAATTTCCAGAAATAATAGAAGAAAACTCAATTGCCTATCAAATGATTAGGAATTTCTTAGCTAAAAGAAAGGGAAATATTTTTGAAAGAGTATGGCGGTTTTTAAAGCAAAGGATGTGAAAAGAAGATGTGAAATGTCATAGTTTCTTAATATCCATTACCAAAAAAACAAAAATCCAAAAAAATCGTATTATTAAAATGATGATTCAATAAAGCAAATAAAGCTTCATTGACAGTATCAAAAACATTAAATTTTAAACATTATGAATCAGCATTTAGAGCGTATTAATAAGAAATGTGAGTCTCTTAGAGATCAAATCGTCAATCATAAAGTTTATTCGATAATTAACGATGTTAATGATCTAAAAATATTTATGCAATATCACGTATTTGCAGTTTGGGATTTTATGTCGTTGTTAAAAGCTTTACAAAACAACCTTACATGCACCACTGTGCCTTGGTTCCCAAAAGGTACTGCTGAAACGAGACATCTAATAAACGAGATAGTAGTTGGAGAGGAATCGGACGTTGATGGTTTTGGTGTAAGGAAAAGCCACTTTGAATTATACCTAGATGCTATGGAGCAGTGTGGTGCAGATACTTCTCAAATCCAAGAATTTATTGCGGAATTAAAGCAAACAGGAAATTTTAATGATGCATTTAGGGTTTGTAATGCTCCAAAAGAAGCTAAAGACTTTGTTGATTTTACTTTTGACACAATAAGAAGCGAGAAAGATTATTTACAGGCCTCTGTTTTTACTTTTGGTCGAGAAGATTTAATTCCAGCAATGTTTCACTCTATTGTTAACGACCTTTGTAAAAAATTTCCCGAAAGTGTCTCCATCTTCAAATACTATTTAGAACGACATATTGAGGTTGATGGAGACCATCATAGCCATCTTGCTTTGCAAATGACAGCTAATTTATGTGGTAATAATGAGCAATATTGGGAAGAAGCCGAATATGTAGTAATGGGCGCACTGCAAAAACGTATTGAATTATGGGACGG
>JACMNZ010000174.1 GCA_014378285.1 Pseudopedobacter sp. | reverse complement strand
GGCAAAAATGGTTTTGGGGTTGCGGCAGGGTTATCATCCTATTTTATGCTTCAGGAGAAGTACGCATTTTATTATGGCTATAGTGCTTGGAGGGGTCCAAGAAGATATAATATTAAAAATCAGAACCAACATTACCTGGGAGTTGCAAATCTTGTTTTGAGTTACAAAAGAAATTTAACCAATAATACCAGCCTGTCATTTAATCCGTATTACAAATTACCATTAACTGATATAGGTTATGGTAATATCAGGTTAAGATCTGCGGGATTAAATATCGGACTTACCACAAATTTTAAAAAATCGGAATAATTATGCTTACACGTTTGTTCATACTATTAATAATAGCTTCTGTTTCTGAAAAAAGCGTAGATAAAGCTATATTCATCACCAAAAATGCTGATATCTCTTTATATTCTAAATCACCTATTGAGAATATTGAAGCGATTTCAAAGATTGGATATGGAATAATTAATGCGGATAATGGAGAAATACAATTTGGAGTTTCCATCCGAAGCTTTAAATTCCGGAAAAGCCTCATGCAGGAACATTTTAATGAGAACTACATGGAATCTGATAAATATCCTGCTGCGAAATTCAAAGGCAAAATTAATTCTCCAATAGATATCTCGAAGAACGGGGAATACCAGGTAACAGTAACAGGCGATTTTGAAGTGCATGGAATTACAAAAAAGAGAACTCTGCCAGGAACTATAAAGATCTTAAATGGGAAACTGGAAATTACATCCGTTTTTGATGTTAAATGTCAGGATCATAATATAAAAATACCATCAATTGTATTTAAAAACATTGCTGAAACTATACAAATAACAATGAAAGCTACTTTTAATACCCTTATCTAAACCCTGATATATGAATAAGATTTACAGCTTGCTATTAATACTTTTATTATCATCCTACCAGAGCATTGCGCAAAACATGGATTCTTTGATGAAAAATATTTCATCAGAACAGGATCCTGAAACATTGATGGCACCATTCAAGTCCAGCCGCCTAATTTTATCTCAAACTACTACAATGGTTAAAAGGCATGACCTCGACTTTAAAGTGATTCACCGCTTTGGGGATGTTGGCGGTACAGATGGTGGTTCTGAAACCTTGTACGGATTTGACAATTCAGCTGATATTTATATCCATTTTGATTATGGAATCTCTGACCGTCTGAACATAGGTTTTGGCCGCAGTAAATATGAGCAACTTTTGGATCTGCAGTTGAAATATGCTGTTTTGCAGCAAAAAGAAAAAGATGGTTCGCCAATATCTTTAAGCGTCCTTGCCAAAACGGGATTTACTCCTTATAAAGTTAAGACTGTTATTTTCGATGATTATGGAGACCGTTTCTCTCATTTTATCCAGGCGATTATCTCCAGGAAATTTTCTCCTGACTTCTCACTTCAGGTTACACCCGGTTTTTTATTCCGGAATGTAGTTTTGGGAGCCGGGGATGAAAGGACTCTGTTCTCAACTGGTATTGCGGGGCGTTATAAATTCACAAAGCGTTTTGGGATAGTTGCAGACTATTACCTGATAAGCTCATCCTACCGGAAAGACAATCCCAATATAAATTATTACAATCCCCTGGGATTGGGTATTGAAATTGAAACCGGGGGACATGTTTTTTCTCTGAATTTTACTAACGCAAAAGCAATTGTTGAAAATAATTTCCTGCCGAATTCAACGTCCTCCTGGAATAAGGGCCAGTATCGTTTTGGATTCACTATCTCAAGGATGTTTACACTTTATAAATCAAAATAATATTCATTAAACCTAACATAAATCTCATGGAAAGATCAGAATTTTTAAGCACTTTGGGAATAGGATTGGCAGCAGCTTGTACAGGATGTCTGGCCAGTTGCGGAAAAGGCGATGAGCCTACACCTGGAGGACCGGCTCCAACTCCTACACCACCACCACCATCAACTAACTTTAACATGGATTTAAATACAGATATTAAATCTGTAGGAGAATCCAAAACCACTAATGGTGTAATTGTAGTTAGACTTGCTGCAGGAAATGCCGTGGCATCATTTACCGCTGTTCAGGTAGCATGTACACATCAGGGTACTTCTATCGAATACAAAAATGCTCAGGGTAATTTTGTTTGTCCGAATCATTTCAGTGAGTTTTCTACTTCCGGTGCAGTTACAAAGGGACCTGCAACTTCTAATTTAAAG
>JACMNZ010000173.1 GCA_014378285.1 Pseudopedobacter sp. | reverse complement strand
TTGCGTTAGGGATTGAAGCGGCATCCTTTTTGGCTTTTTCTGCCAAAAAGATATAGCGGAAAGCCCGTTAAAACGCCAAAATGAACATTAAAATTGAAAAAACTGCAACCAATTTATAACATCAAGAAACTTAAATTGAATCAAGATTTCATTCACATTATCCATAAAAGAAAAGCTTTTTAATTAACTTAAACCCATGAATGAAAATTTAGATCCTAACATAGAAAGTTTAACGACGGTCGATAAGGAAATCGAAAAAGTGCTTAGGCCACAGGAGTTTGAGGATTTTACAGGGCAGGAGAAAATTTTAGAAAACTTAAGAATATTTGTTCAAGCTGCTAAGTTACGTGGCGAAGCTTTAGATCATGTACTTTTGCATGGCCCACCGGGATTGGGTAAAACCACACTTTCCCATATAATTGCTAATGAGATGGGAGTCGGGATTAAAATTACCAGCGGCCCTGTTTTGGATAAACCTGGTGATTTGGCCGGTTTATTAACCAATTTAGATACCGGAGATATTCTTTTTATAGATGAAATCCATCGTTTAAGTCCGTTAGTAGAAGAATATCTTTACTCTGCGATGGAGGATTTTAAAATTGATATTATGTTAGAGACCGGTCCAAATGCTAGATCGGTGCAAATATCTTTAAATCCTTTTACTTTGGTTGGGGCAACCACTAGATCTGGTTTATTAACATCGCCTTTAAGGGCAAGGTTTGGTATTAATTCTCGACTTCAATATTATGATGCTAAATTATTGACTACTATTGTTTTACGTTCGTCTAGTATTTTAAAAACACCCATTACGGATGAAGCAGCTTATGAAATTGCGAGAAGAAGCAGAGGAACACCACGTATTGCAAACGCACTTTTAAGGCGGACAAGAGATTTTGCGCAGATAAAAGGAAATGGAAATATTGAAACCGAAATAGCAAAATATGCGTTAAACGCATTAAATGTTGATGAACATGGTTTAGATGAAATGGATAATAGAATTTTATCTGCCATAATTGACAAGTTTAAAGGCGGTCCTGTTGGCCTTAAAACTATTGCAACTGCTGTTGGGGAAGAGGAAGGTACAATTGAAGAGGTTTACGAACCATTTTTAATTCAAGAAGGATACTTGATGAGAACATCGAGAGGAAGGGAAGCTACGGAAGCTGCATACAAACATTTAGGTAAAATAAAATTAGGCGGTACAGGATCGCTATTTTAAATACAATATATTATATTCAAGACCATGTTAGAGCACAATTTCGACGTAGACTATACTGTCCCATCAACCAAACAAAAAATTAAAATCAATAAAGATTTTATAGAAGTAAATAGCAATAAAATTGCCTGTACCGATGTTAAAGCCGTAAAATATGGTGTTTCATTAATTGGAAAAGCAAAAAAACCAGAGCGTAAACATTACAATATTGATATACAAAGCCATAATGGAGAAAGTATCAGTATAAAATTTAGTTCTAATAAAGTTGAAGAACTTTTAGAAGAAGACCATACTTATTATTACATCATGTCGGGATTGTGGCAGTATGTAAAAAAACATTTGGTAACCGAGTATATTACAGCTTTAAATGAAAATAAAGGCTTTGGTATTGGAAATACACAAGTTACACAACAGGGTTTTGTAATGAGTTATACCTCTGGTTTTTTATTTTGGAAAAAATCTAAAACCGATTTAGTACCATGGAATGATGTTAAATATTTCCTCAAAGAAGGCGTATTGCATATTGATAGCATTAGTGATAGGCGTAAAAAAGAAACTTTAAGTTTACATAACGACTGGAATGCTGTGGTTTTAAATACTTTGCTACATTATCTTTGGCAAGACCACAGGAAAGAAAAATTGGCTAAAGGACAAACTATTTAAAAAAAAGAGGCTTTCTTAAAGCCTCTTTTTTTATAAAGTGCCCAATCTTGGTAAAATATACATCAGCATTATGGCTAGCGAAAAAATGATGTGAGCAAATAATAGTTGGTAAAGAAAGCTTCCTACTTTTACAGAAAGCACATCACTATAAACCATGATGGTAAAATACCAAATGAGACAACTAATGATTCCATTTAAAATTCCCATTATTATTGCATTGTACCAAGTTGGTGCAACTAATAAATAAAGGTATAATTGAACGGAGGTAAAAATAAAACCTACCGTGAAATGTAAAATATAGCCTACTAAACTGCTTAACCAATTAGGAGCATCTTTTACATGATGTTCAAATATTTTAGCCAATAATTTAGTTTCTCTAAACTCTTTTTTATAAAAATAAGTCATTACAATACTAAAAATAGTCATAGCTAAAGTTGCCATAACAGCTATGATAAAGCATTCTTTAATGCTCCCTTGGTAACTTTCACTATCTAAAAAAGAATCGTAATTTTTCATAGGTAAAATGTTTTTCAGGTATATAAAAACAATAAACGTTCCAACAGTTTAGCTACCTACTCAAGTTTTTGAACCTTTCTTTTTCTTTATTGCTTATTGCAACCAAAACCTAAAAAGCTTTTTATAGATTTTAATGAAAAAGAAAAGTGGCATAAAATAGATTCTACACCAAACAAATTTACTCAACAATCAAAATTTATCCCACCTTAACCATATTTTTTATATTTTTGCCCAAACCAACCCAGCTGATGCAAAATTTAACTCTTCTTAGCGGTAAAAAATTCCAGATCACTTTAGAAAGGCTTTGTCATCAATTAATAGAAAATCATAACGATTTCTCAAATTCCGTGATTTTAGGAATCCAGCCAAGAGGAATTTATCTTTCTCAAAGGATTTCTGAAGAATTGAAAAACATCTTGCCCAATGCAAAAATCCAAAACGGAATTTTAGACACCACTTTTTATCGGGATGATTTTAGACGCGGAAATAGCCCATTAGTACCAAATAGTACACAAATAGATTTTATCATTGAAGGGAAAAAAGTGATTTTAATTGATGATGTTTTATGGACAGGCAGAACGATTAGAGCAGCTATGGATGCCATGTTAGCCTTCGGGAGACCAGAAAAAGTAGAGCTTTTAGTATTGGTGGACAGACGTTACAGCCGACAATTACCCATAGAACCAGATTATATTGGGATTAAGGTAGATTCCATTTCATCACAAAAAGTGGTGGTAAGCTGGAAAGAAGCAGACCAAGAAGATAAAGTAGTTTTAGTTTCAGAGAATTAAAAGATAATGTCAGAAACAGCGCAAAAATTAAGTAGTAAACATCTTTTAGGCATTAAAGACCTTACAAAAAAAGATATTGAGCTTATTTTAGAAACCGCCAATACTTTTAAGGATGTTATTAATAGGCCAATTAAAAAAGTACCTTCTTTAAGAGATATTACCATTGCCAATATATTTTTTGAAAACTCTACCCGTACCAAATTATCTTTTGAACTGGCTCAAAAAAGACTTTCAGCAGATGTGGTAAATTTTGCTGCATCAAGCTCTTCCGTAAGTAAAGGGGAAACACTGATTGATACTGTAAATAATATCCTGTCTATGAAAGTAGATATGATAGTGATGAGACATCCTTACGCTGGGGCGGGAGTATTTTTAAGTAAACATATTGATGCACAAATAATAAACGCAGGAGATGGCGCACATGAACACCCAACACAAGCTTTATTAGATGCCTAC
>JACMNZ010000172.1 GCA_014378285.1 Pseudopedobacter sp. | reverse complement strand
TTTTTGCAAATCTTTCATATACTCACGTTGCGCTTCCTCTGCATATTTTTGCATCTTAGAATCGATGGTAGTATAAATTTTTAATCCATCGCGATCTAAATCATAAGGTGTTCCGTCTGCTTTGGTGATAGAAAGTTCATTAAAAGTTTTCTGGATATCCTGTTTTAAGATTGTTCTAAAATAGGTGGCTAAACCTTGACTGTGGCTAGTTGGTCTAAAATGGAGGTCTAAAGGCAAGGTTTTTAAGGTCTCATAATTTTCTTGAGCGATGAAATCTTCATCTGCCATTTTACTCAAGATCAAATTTCTACGCCCAAGCGAACGTTCAGGATTTCTGGTTGGAGAATATAAAGTAACTCCTTTTAAAATACCAACCAAAGTAGCAGCTTGGGATGCACTTAGTTTTGAAGGAGAAGTATTAAAATAAGTATGTGCTGCAGATTTTATCCCGTAAGAATTATTACCAAAATCAACCGTGTTTAAATACATGGTTATGATTTCTTCTTTGGTATAATTACGTTCTAACTTTATCGAAACAATCAATTCTCTAAGCTTTTGAGGAATACGCTTAAAAGCAGATTTCGCCCTAGGCTCGCCAGAGAATAAATTTAAAGCCAATTGTTGAGTAATTGTACTTCCGCCTTGTTTTTTTCCTATTAAATTGTAAAAAAAGATGGTGAAAGTTCTTTTAAAATCAATTCCAGAATGCTCCTTAAATCTTACATCCTCAGTTGATATCAAAGCATTGATAACATTTGGTGAAATTTCTTGATAACGAACATTAGAACGATTTTGAACAAAGTAATTACCGAGTTCAGTTTTATCTGCGGTGTAAATTATAGATGCTTGGTTACTTTTCGGGTTTTCCAAATCTCTAAAAGACGGTAACTCACCAAATAATCCAAAACTTGTAGCTAAAATTATAAATACAAAAAATAGAAAGAAACCTAAAATAGTTTTCCAAAAAATCTTTGTATACCTCTGTACATCACCATTGGATAGTGTTTCTTTACGTTGCATTATTTTTTAATAAATTTTAAGTATTGATCAACGGCATCTTTACTATTTAAAAGTTTCAAATTATCTTCAGACACTATAAACTTTTGATAAAGCTTAGTTTGCCCCTCCATAATTTGTGGCAAATTGTTATTCAATTCATCAGACACTGCCTGTACTTCCTCCTTAGTATAAAAATCACCACTAATGATTACAAATTTTTCTGTCCCACCAACAATTCTTATCACTAATCTAACCGAAGATGGGTCAAATTTAGAATAAAAATATTGGGAAAGCTTAGAAAACGGTTGTGCAATATTTTGCTTTGGATCAGAAATATCTATTACGATTAAATACTTTTGCCTGCTATCTTCACCAAAAATAATTCCCTTTGGCTTTTCAGGAACAATAACCTTTGGCGCTTCAGTTACTGGTGTTTCAACAACAGGTTCTGGTTTTATTGGTTCCAGAATAATTGGTTTCTCTTGTACCTTTTCCTTTGCAGGCTCTTCAACTACTTTCTTTTGTATTACAGCAACTTGCTTTATAGGCTCTGACCCAATAACTTTTTTTGGTTCTTCTTTTATCGGTTCTTCTTTCTTAGTCTCTACTGGCTTTTTGGGTTGCTCAACTATTTTATTAGGCTCGGCTTTCTTATCTTCTATTTTAGGAATATCAACAAAAACAGGCTGGGTCAAAAGGTAATCGTTTGCATCATAATCAATCAGTGCAGTTGGCCTTAAGTTAAAAGCATTTTTATTAGCCTCAATAAAACTAATTTGTTTTTGAACTCTAGGAGTAATTTCTGCATCATAAGGATAAGTTGTAGCAATCTCATTTAAATTAGCTAAAAATATAGGTGCTTTTTGGGTATGCCCGATAGCTAAGGATTTTAAATAAGCATACTGAGCGTCCATTCCTTTAAAATCGCCCAAATTGGTTTTCAATTCGGAAATCTTATTTAATACCTCTTCGTATTTTTTTTGTTTGTAAAGTGTATAAACAGAACTGTAATATTCTTTAACCTTTTGTTTTAAAATTTCTTCGTCTTTTCCATAATTAGGGTCTAAAATAGTTTTAGCATATATAGACCCGGGATATTTTTCTAATAGTTGTTGTTTATAATCCTCAGATGTATTTTTATCCATTGACGCTGTTAACCTATATAATTGATAATAAATGCTAGCTGCATTTTCTTGGTTAGGATAATTTAAAACAATAGCATCATAAGCTTCAATTGCCTCTAGATTGTCTTTTAATACATCTTTATAAAAAATAGCAATTTCGTATAATGATTGTGCAATCTTATTATTTGCCTGAGATTTTAGATAAGGACTGTAAGGAATTGTTTTTACAAATCTGGCTTTAAGGGTATCTATATTCTCTCCTATAGTAGTTAAATCTGCATCTACACCAGTGCCTAAATTACCTGGGAAATTTACGTTTTTAGCCACTTCAATAGGTAAACTTGTGCTACTGGTTCGCCAATTATCAGCTAATTTCCTATTTCCCCATTTCTGTTTAAAAGATGATAAACCTTGGCTAATTGCTGCATTATTGTAAAAATAAAAAGTA
>JACMNZ010000171.1 GCA_014378285.1 Pseudopedobacter sp. | reverse complement strand
TCTACTGTCTAAACCTAATTTTAAAGCAGCATTTAATTTCTCAATAAAAGAATCATCTAACTTTTTATTACTAACCCAAGCTGCAAAAACAAATTCTAATCCAGTAAATTTTTTCCATTCGGCTGCTAAATCATAAACAAAAGAATACTGATCAATTTTCCCAAAAGTACGATCACCAATTTGCACAAATGCCGTTTTCGGATGTGAAGAGCGTCCGTATTCTTTAGCTTTGCTTACCAATTCTGGTTGTACTTTCCAATAGTTTTTTAACAGAACCAAAGCTAAATTATTTGAAGATCTAGATTGAGGATCCAGTTGAAAATACTTAACATCTTCTATTGGGCAATTACTAAAAATAAAGACCGAATTAACCGCTCCATTTGCACCAATGCAATAATCAGAAATGATATGGTATTCTGGTAAATCTAAAATAGCAGCTACAGGAATTAAACCAATATCAACTTTGTTTTCAATCAGTTTTTGCGCACATAAACTAGGTACATCCAGGTTAAGATCTATTTCGTTTTTTATCGGATGATGTTGTAAACCATAAATAAAAGGAATGGTATTGGTATAGTTTACCGCAGAAATTTTAATCATAGATTTTGAAGGTGCGCTAAACTATTAAATGTTTGGATATGAAAGTCTTGCCCATCATAATCCAAAATATAAAGTGAGGTATTTTGATGTGGATAATTATCCATTTTATCTAAAGATTGATTCATTAATTGGCAAAGTAAAAGCCTCATTGCTCTACCATGCATACAAATCAAAATGGTTTTCTCGTCCTTATGGCTCATAATTTCTTCCATCGCCTTAGCCTGCCGAACAAAAACTTCATTTGGACTTTCACCACCTTCCGTTTTAACATCAAATTGCCCTTGTGCCCAACTCAAAATCAATTTCTTAAAATCCTCACGTAATTCTGGAGTACTTTTTTGACCTTCATATTTACCCCAAGCTAACTCATCTAAACCAGCCATTCTCTCAAAAGGTAATCCCGTTTCAATAAATTTAGCAACTGTTTGCCCAGTACGTACTAATTTAGATGTGTAAAGTTTATCAAAAGAAACATCCTTATACATTTCATAAAAAGCTTCTCCTTGTGCTATTCCAGCTGCATTAAGCGGAGAATTTATTCCCCTACCTTGTACAATTCCGTTTTTGTTAAAATCTGTTTCGCCATGGCGGATAATATAAAGTGTCTTTTGTATTTTGCTCATTAATTTAATTTAAAACAGGTAAGGCATAATACTTAGGTTTTACCTCATCCTCAAAAATCACATTTTCATAATCGGTAACCACGTTGTAAAGCGTATCTCTTTCAACTGGTTTTCTGCCCACTTCTTTAATCAGTTTCACTAAATCTTTAGTGCTCATTGCTGGGTGCTGTTCCTCGGCGCCAGCCATAGCGTAAATTTTTGTGGTATCGTCTAAAGTACCGTCAATATCATCTACACCAAAATTTAAAGAAAGTTGTGCGGTACTTCTGCTAATCATGGCCCAATAGGCTTTAATATGATCAAAATTATCAAGGTAAATTCTAGAGATAGCATAATTACGCAAATCTTCTACTACTGTAGATTCTGGCACATTAGACATTTGATTATCCTGATTTCTGAATTTTAATGGGATAAAAGTTTGGAAACCACCGGTTTTATCCTGTAATTGACGCAGGCGTTCCATATGATCTACTCTGTGCCAAAATTTCTCTATATGTCCATATAGCATAGTAGCGTTAGAGCGCATTCCTAATTTATGCCATTCTTCG
>JACMNZ010000170.1 GCA_014378285.1 Pseudopedobacter sp. | reverse complement strand
TCAGGAAGCTATTCTACTCCAAATCAAAGATATTTGGTATAGAAAAAAATATTTGTTGCGAATACGGGAATCTATTAATAAGTTTGCAGCCCGCTTGTAAAACAAATGTATACAAACGAATGCCCGGCTGGCGGAACTGGTAGACGCGTCGGTCTCAAACACCGATAGGAAACTGTGCCGGTTCGATTCCGGCGCTGGGCACATTAAACCACTTTTAATAAGTTTTAAAGGTGGTTTTTTCATTTTGGGTTGACCAGAAAAGGAACACTTAAATTAGTTGGGATTATTGTCAGATTTAAAATCCAAGTTTATTTTCGTTATGCTTAATTCTAATTTCCTCAATGCTGATAACATCTTCCGGTTAAACTTAATGTCATACGCTTACACCTATTCCCTGCTTTAGTAGTTCCTGAACATTGAACAGATGATGACCTTGTCTCTGTTTTTATCGAGTGTGTTTCAGTCTTTGTTTGATTGCCTTGTTGAGCCTCTTAAACATTAACATATTTAATTGCAGGAAAGGCGCATAAAGCACTTCGCTTGGGCATAGATTAAACTTGCTGTAAAATGCGGATTTATTCTTTATCTAGAATTTCTGGATTTGTTAAATTATATCCGCTACCTTGTTTAGATAACTTCTGTTTATATTTATTTCCATCTTCATTTTTATAGATTACTTCAATGCTGTAAGGAATTTGATTTGAATTAAAGATGATTTTTTCTAATTCTGCGTAACCTCTAATTTCCAATTTTTGATTATTCTCTATTTCCTTAACTTCATTAAGTAGGTAAAACTTTACTAATTTGTTGTCTACTTTGATACCTAAATTAACGAATTATTTTATCAATATAACTAGCATAGCAAAGAAGAAATCACTATTTTAGAGCATCATATTAAGTAATAGGTGATGACAAAGGAAACAGCTATAAAATTATTTTAAGATAAAAAAGTCAGAACTCAATGGGATGCAGAACAAGAAAAATGGTTTGTTTCAATTGTTGATGTTTTTCTATATTGACAGAAAGTGTTGACTCAAATGCCATTGGCGAAAACTAAAACAACGATTAAAAGCAGAAGGAAATGAAACCGTGACGAATTGTCGCGGTTTGAAAATGCAAGCTGCTGATGGCAAAATGAGGCTTACCGATGTAGCAGATACAGAGCAATTGTTCCGCCTTATCCAATCTATTCCTTCTCCTAAAGCTGAGCCTTTTAAACTATGGTTGGCAAAAGTAGCTTCAGAAAGATTACATGAAATGCAAGACCCAGAATTGAGTATTGATAGAGCTTTGGAAAATTATATGAACTTGGGTTATTCTCAGAATTGGATTAACCAACGCCTCAAAAGCATCGAGATAAGAAAAGAGTTAACCGATTAATGGAAAAAGCGAGGATTAAAAGAAGATCAGCAGTTTGCAACGCTTACTGATATTATTACAAAGGCATGGAGTGATAAAACCACCAAAGAATATAAAATGCTAAAGGGTTTGAAAAAAGAAAACCTAAGTGATAATATGACCAATACAGAACTTATTTTAAATATGCTTGCTGAAGCTTCTACTAAAGATATTTCGGCTGCAATAAATCCTGAAAATTTTGAAGAAAGTAAAAAAGTAGCCAAGCAAGGGGCACAATGTTGCTAAAGTGGCTCTAGTGGAATTAGAAGCCAAAACTGGAAAAAAAGTAGTGACAGAGTTGAATGCAAAAGATTTACTGAAATCATTATCAAACCCAGAAAATAGTAAAATGAAAAAAGATTAAAAAACAACAACCCTTCCTTAAATAAAAACATCAGATTTGTATCACCTTTAATCAGTAAATGGCAAAAACCAGAAATACAGTTTCAACAAAAAATATATCTTTTAAAGAACGTCTTTCGGCATTAAAAAACTTACCTAATTTCTTTAAATTAGTTTATCAAAGTAGCCCGAAGAAAACGCTCATTAGTTTTACATTAAGAATTTTACGCTCGGCAATGCCTGTTGCGCTGCTGTATGTTGGGAAATTAATTATTGATCAGGTGGTTGCTTTAAACACCAATTCCCCATCTGGAAATTTGCAAGACTTGTGGCAGCTGGTTGCTTTAGAATTTGCTTTAGCATTGCTCACTGATGGATTAAATAGGATGATTAACCTTACGGATAGCTTGTTGGGTGATTTATTTTCTAATTATACTTCCATGCGCATCATGAAACATGCTGCAACATTAGATTTAGACCAGTTTGAAGATTCGGTTTTTTACGATAAGCTAGAGCGAGCCAGGCAGCAAACCGTTGGCCGTACGGTTTTGCTCTCGCAAGTGATGAGCCAAGTTCAGGATTTTATCTCCATTGCTTTTCTACTTACTGCACTCATTGCCTTTAATCCATGGCTAATTATACTTTTAATAATTGCCATTATTCCTTCATTTTTAGGCGAATCTTATTTTAATAGTAAAAACTATGCACTTTCAAGGAGTCAAACTCCAGAGCGCAGGGAACTGGATTATTTACGTTACTTGGGTGCCAGTGATGAAACGGCAAAGGAAGTAAAGATTTTTGGGCTAGCAGATTTTATCATCGCCCGCTTTAAAACACTTTCTAATAAATTTTATGATGACAATAGCAAATTGGCTGTTCGCCGTTCACTATGGGGTACTTTCTTTTCTATTTTGGGCACCATGGGATACTATGCAGCTTACGGATTTATCATCTATGAAACCGTAACAGGTAAATCATCAGTAGGTAGTCTTACTTTTTTAGCTGGTTCTTTTAGGCAGCTGAGCGGGCTTATGGAAACCACACTTTCCCGGTTTACATTTATTTCTCAAGGTGCCATTTACTTGAATGATTTCATTGATTTTTTTGAGATTAAACCTAAAATTACCCAACCACAAAATGCTTTACCTTTTCCAAATCCCATTAAAACAGGTTTTGTGTTTGAGAATGTAGGCTTCCAGTACCGAAATACGGATAGATGGGCAAATAGAAATTTGAAATTTGAACTTAAACCGGGAGAGAAATTGGCTTTGGTTGGCGAAAACGGTGCAGGAAAAACAACATTGGTAAAGCTTTTAGCCCGGTTATATGACCCAACCGAAGGGAGAATTTTATTGGATGGGAAAGATTTAAAGGAATATGACTTGGAAGATATCAGGCATAATTTGGGTATTATTTTTCAGGATTATATCCGCTATCAAATGACGTTTTACCAAAACATTGCCGTTGGGAATATCAAAGAAATCGACAATGAAGAGCTTGTAATAAAAGCTGCTACCGAAAGTTTGGCAGATAAATTGGCCTTAAAATTCCCAGAGGCTTACCAACAATGGTTAGGCAGAAGGTTTAATGATGGTGTAGAACTTTCTGGCGGAGAATGGCAAAAAGTGGCCTTAGCTAGAGCATATATGAAAAATGCACAGGTTTTAATTTTGGATGAGCCAACCGCAGCATTGGATGCCAGGGCTGAGTATGAAGTTTTCCAACGTTTTGCAGAATTAACTAAAGGAAAATCCGCGGTTTTGATTTCGCATCGCTTTTCTACCGCTCGGCTTGCCGACAGAATATTAGTATTAGAAAACGGAACGCTTTTAGAATCAGGTACACACCGCCAACTCCTTGCCGCTGATGGTAGGTATGCAGAACTTTTTAACCTACAAGCAAAAGGATATCAGTAATCATTTTTAGGTTTAAAGCTAAAAACCTATCATATAGGTTACTTTAGGGATAATTTGAACGATCAATTCTTTTATTTAATTAATTTGAAGATTTTCTATAATATTTCTGTATTAACTATAGAAATGGCAGCTCGTTCATTCTAGCATCAAAGAAAATCAAAGTAATCGGGCAACAGTGCGGCATCATTCCTGATGTACCAAATCGGTGCGGTAACGGCTCGCTTGCCATCGGTCTCGTTAATATATGAATAATAATAACCCGTAGCTAGATTAGTCAAGGCATTATCGGTATAACTTGAGGTATTGCCGGTATACTTGTAATAACAAGCAGGACAATGCCGCATCCCTTTACACCATAAAATCCACACGACAGCAAGACACTAGAAGAATAACTGGCGCAAAGCGAAAAAGAGAGGAAGCATAAATGCGCATTACCCTAGATAGCTTAGTGCAGATAGAGGATATATAGGCGTAAGCGAAGTAGAAATTATTGAAATACTTATACCAAAAAAGAAAAAAACACAAAATACAAACAAAAGGAGGCAAGAAAAAGAATTAGGGAAAGGGCAGCGATAGAACTCACAATACCACACATAAAAAGAAACCATTGCCTAGTCTAAACTTCCTAAAAGGAGTGGACTGGGACATCCATAATGCAGTATTATCTGGTGTTGGATACAATATGAATGTGGGGTTTAACCAAATCAAGCAAGAAATACTTGCCTGGCTTAACTTGCGCCCCAACCCATCAGTGCTAAGCCACTCAAGCTATTACTCTTTTAATTTAATACCATTTTTCTAAATGCAACTAAAACCAATTGATTTGGGGAAATAGGGTTTTTAAGGGTTGACCATTTAATATCAAAAATGGAAATTCAAACTTAATATTTAAAAGTGCTCACATTCATCATTATTAAGGAAAGTACTTTTTTGTTATAGAAATTTAAAAAGCAACTTGCGGATATATTTT
>JACMNZ010000169.1 GCA_014378285.1 Pseudopedobacter sp. | reverse complement strand
GGATCTTGTCTAAAATCTATAGAAAAAGGATTCTTACGATTGTAAACGTTGTAAACACCAAAAGACCAACTAGATTGATACTTTCTATCAGGTTTAATCTTAGGTTCTAAAGTTGCAGAAAAATCCAAACGGTTATAAGCTGGAGTCCTATCAGAATTTTTTTCTCCATAAGAAAACACGGTAGAGCCATTTAATTGATATTTACCATTAGGAAAGGTTACTGCATTGCCAGAACTGTAAACAAATGTGGAGGCCAATGTCCATCTCTTACTGGCTTTATAGATACCAACAACTGATAAATCATGTGTACGATCTTGTATGGCATTAAACCATTTGCCATCGTTGATTTGCTCAAATTGCCTTTCTGTTTTTGCTAATGTATACCCAATCCATCCATTAAAATCGCCAAAACGTTTTTTCAGAAACAGCTCAATTCCGTAAGCTCTTCCATCTCCATAAACCAAGTCAGCTTCTACATTTTGGTTGCCTCTTAAATCCGTTCCGTTTCTATATTCTATTTGATTCTGCATTTTTTTATAATAAACCTCGGCAGAAAACTCATAGCTATTATTTTTAAAATTACTGAAATATCCTAAGGCAAACTGATCGGCAATTTCTGGTTTGGTGTTATTGCTGTTCATAATGTATAAATCTGTTGGCGATGTAGCCGTAGAATTAGACATTAAATGCAAATTTTGGGTATTACGAGTATAAGAAGCTTTTATCGATTTATTATCAGAAAGTTGGAAACTTGCAGAAACTCGTGGCTCTAAGTTGAAATAATTTACCACTGTTTGGGCAGAAGAAAACCTAGCAGAATCTGTTACGTTGCCTTCCTTATCGTAATCTTTAAAAAGCCCTGGACCTAGTAAAGTAAAATTGCTAAATCTACTACCGTACACAAAATGAACCTTATCACTTAAATTCCATTCGTCAGAAAAATAAGCAGCAAGTTCTACTCCATTTCTATTTTCGATGGTAGTTTCGTTTACACTCGATGTTGCAGAAGACGTGACTTTACCGGGCGCAATGGTATGATGGATAGCATTTATCCCAAATTTTAAATCGTGATTATTATTAGCTGCATACTGGAAATCCTGTTTTAAATTAAAATCTCTTATAGAAGAATTAACCTTGAAATTGTTGTCTGCCAACAAATTCTCTATCACATAATTGTAGTTGCTATATATTAAGGAGGTATTAGAAAACAATCGATTAGAGAAAAGGTGGTTCCATCTTAAAGTCCCAGTTGCGTTTCCCCATTCAAAACCAAATGTATTTCCTAAGCCCAATTTATCGCGACCAAAATATCCCGATAGGTAGAGAACATTTTTATCATCAATTTGATAATTGGCTTTGGTATTTAAATCGTAAAAATATAGTGTGTTATTTTTTATTGAACTATCTGAAGAGAAAGCCAAAAAAGTATCGGCGTAGGTTCTTCTGCCGCTTATCATGAAAGAACTTTTATCTTTTTTAAAAGGTCCTTCAACCTTTAATCTCGATGCAATTAATCCAATTCCGCCCTCAACGGTATACTCTTTTTTGTTACCATCGTTCATCTTAATATCTAAAACGGATGCTAAACGCCCTCCGTATTGGGCTGGCATCCCACCTTTGTAAACAGTAACATCTTTTATTGCATCAGAATTAAAAGTAGAGAAGAAACCTAAAAGATGTGAAGCATTATAAACCGGTGCTTCATCTAATAAAATTAAGTTTTGGTCTGTAGAACCACCTCTCACATAAAAACCACTATTACCTTCTCCAGCAGATTTAATACCTGGCAGCAATTGTAAGGTTTTTAAAATATCCCTTTCTCCAAATAAAACCGGGATGCTACTTATTTCTTTAACGTTCAGTTTTTGAACACCCATTTGGGCATTTACTACATTATTATCCCTTCTTTCAGAATTTACTACTACTTCAGAAAGTTGATTTAAAGAGACCAATGAAATATTGATTTGTTTATCACTATTTATATCAATATTTTGGGTAACACTTTGATAGCCAACGTAACTAAAAACCAATTTATAAACACCTTTATTAACGCTTAAAGAATAAAATCCATAAGCGTTAGTTACTGTGCCTATCTGAGTTGCTCCAAATAACTGAACTGAAGCACCTATTAAAGTTTCTCCAGTAGAACTATCTTTGATTATTCCGTTTAAAACGGGATTTTTTTGAGCAAATGTAACAAGGCTAAATGCTGAAGCCATTAAAAACAAAAGTAAAAAGCGATAATATTTAGTAACCATTAAATTTTTAACGTTTTGTTATAGACAACCATATCCTTATTTTGTTGCAAATATGGTTTATTAAAAATTATTGAATGTTAATTGCTATAATTTTACTTTATCAATTTATGATTATTGCCATTTTATGATACAAAAAAAACTTTTTAAACGTTTCTTTGATTAAACTGAAAAAATAATTTTATGAAAAAAAGATTTTCTATGATCGTAGCTGCATTTATGCTTTTTGCCGTTGCAACACAAGCCCAAACCGATAAAAGCAAAAGACCTAGTCCGCCTGCAAAAGTTTCTGAAACATTAAAATCTGGCACTATGGTTTCTATTGATTATAGCCAACCTTCTATTAAGGGCCGAATGATAGGTGCAGCAGATTTTGTACCTTATGGAAAAGTTTGGAGAACTGGTGCAAACGAAGCAACAGTTTTTGAGGTAAGTAAAGATGTAAAAGTTAATGGAAAAATCTTAACAGCCGGTAAATATGGTTTATATACCATACCTGGAGAAAAAGAATGGACTATTATTTTTAATAAAACCTGGAACCAATCTGGCACAAAATATAGCCAAGCAGATGACGCTTTAAGAATTACAACTAAGCCAGAAAAAACGTCAGATTTTATGGAGAAAATGACTTTTAAAATTGAGAAAGATGGTGATGTTGAATTACTTTGGGGAAATACCGAAGTTGAGTTTAAAGTGAAATAAAAAGAATTTCAAATTTATTTCTAGGGTTATTTTAAATTAATGATTTTTTCTTTAATTTAGAATAACCTTTTTTTATTTTATTATTTATCCCATGGAGATAAACTCTGCTTACTTAGAAAAATCTGAAATATTATTTTATGTAAGATTAGATTTACATGGAAATTACAGCTACCTATCTCCTCACTTTTGTGATTATTTTGGATATAAATCAGAAGATTATTTAGGTAAACATTCGTTTTCTACAATATGCGAAGAAGATCATCAAATCTGTTTAGACCTTTTAAGTAAATGCAAAAAAAATCCTGATAAAGCTTTTACCGTAAAACTTAGAAAACCTGGTAAAAACGGCAAAATTATTTTTACCCAATGGGAGTTTACTTTAGAGATTGATGAAAACAAACAACCTTTAGAATTTATATGCGTTGGGTTTGATATTACAAAAAAGGTAAATAGAAGAAATGAAATAGTAGAGCTAAATCAAGAAATAGAAGATAAAGAACATAAATATAAAACACTTTTCGAAACATCAAGCTTAGGGATTTTACTTCATAATCCAAATGGAGATTTATATGATGCTAATCAGGCTTTTTGTAACATGGTTGGTATTGAAAAACAAGACATCAAAAAATATAATATTTATCACTTTTCTCCAGAAGAATATTGGCAAAAAGATAAAGATTTTATAAATGATTTGATATTAAAGAGAACAGTGTCTAATTATGAGAAAGAATTTATAAAAAACAATTCAGAAAAAACTCCAGTCTCTATCAACGGAAAAGCCTTTTTTGATAAAGAAGAGGGTACTTTAATATGGTGTATCGCTAAAGATATAACAGAAAGAAAATATCATGAAGAACAGCTAAAACAGCAAAATGAACTCCTAAAACAAACTGCTGGTATTGCAAAACTAGGTGGCTGGGAACTAGATTTAAAAACATTAAAAACTACTTGGACAAAAGAAGTTTACGAAATTCATGATAGGGAAATAGAGACAATAAATACTTTTGAAATAGATAAAAGTTTAGCTAATTATCGATCTGAAGATAGACAGATGATTAGAGAAGCCTTAAAATTAACCATTAAAAACGGCCAGCCTTACAATTTTGAATTAAGGTTTACTTCATTTAAAAACAAAGAAAAATGGGTAAGGGTTAGTGGTGAAGCAACAATAAAGGATGGTGAAATTGTAGGGATTAAAGGTATAATCCAGGATATTTCAGAGAGAAAAAATACCGAAGAAACAATCCTGACACAAAATGAACTGTTAAAGGAAATCTATTATTCTCAATCTCACTTAATGCGATTGCCATTAGCTAATATTTTAGGGCTTGTAGATTTGTTAGAGTTAGAAACAGACCCAGAGGAATTAAAGGTTATCAAAAGAAAATTAAAATTGAGCGCAACCCATTTAGACCAAATAATAAAAGAATTGGCTAATAAAAAAGTAATTACAAATCTTCCTTAATTTTCTTTTTAGGCTTTTCTTTCATGATATATAAATCATCTGGCAACTC
>JACMNZ010000168.1 GCA_014378285.1 Pseudopedobacter sp. | reverse complement strand
GTGTAAATATATAGGCAAAAATTGGGGGTTTGCCTCCATAATAAACGCCCTTACTTCTGTAGCCATCTAAAATTTCTTTCTGTTCTGCTTTTCTGGTTTGTTGCTTAACCACAACTTCGTTCAATGTAATTGATTTTTTTAAGTAGATAACTAGGTTTTGCTTTTGAATGATGGCTTTTTCTTGGTCTTGATAATTGACTTTAGTTATTACCAATGTATCACCAATAGAAACATTGATGCTAAAATTGCCATAATCATCACTGTAAGAAGTTTCTTTTGAGCTTTTATTAATTATGGATGCTTCACTAATTCGTTTGTTATTCCCTATTTCAAAAACCAAACCTTTTAACATCATTTTATTTTGCGCATAGGTTGTAAATCCAAAAACCAATAAAATAAAAAATAAAAATATTTGCCTTTTCATAAATTACTCTAATATCCCCAAATTTTATTTAACGATGCGGATTTTAATATTTTTTAACATTCTATTGATAGCTTTTTTGCGTTTACGACTGAAGCGACCTCCCAACCAAAGTACGGACTGGCTTTTTTTCTTTTTAGAAAAAATATTTATCCTCTAGCTGGCTATTAGAGTGTTAAAACGTATATATAAAAACGCAAATATCAAATTCTATGAAAAATTAAATGACTATCCACTACATTAATAAAACGCTAATTTTATTTGTCTATTAATTTTATCTTTGCAAATGATTAAATCAATGACTGGTTATGGTACCGGTATCAAAAACTTACCTAACGGCAAATATACAGTCGAAATAAAATCCCTTAACAGTAAGTTTCTAGAACTAAATATAAAGCTGCCAAAAGCTTTTTCTGATAAAGAATTCTTTTTGCGAAATGAGTGTAGTAAATTGTTAGAAAGAGGCAAAATAATGCTGAGCATTAATGTCGACACTATCGATAACACTTCTAAAGCGGCTACAATCAACAAAGATTTATTAAAACATTATTTTACAGAATTACAGTCGGCCGCCACAGAATTAGGGCAACAAAGCGATGATAAATTATTTATAGCAGCCATAAATTTACCCGAGGTAATTAAATACGATGAGTCCTCGGTTTCTGAAGAGGAATGGAAACTGGTTTTAGAAGCTTTTTATGCTTCAATAGATAGTTTTCAAAAGTTTAGGGCAGACGAAGGAGCTGTTTTAGAAAAAGACTTGATTGAAAGGGTGCAAACTATACTTGATCTGATGGGTTTAGTTGCAAAAAACGAGACCAACAGAATTCCCGCTATCAAAGAAAAATTAACTTTTATGCTTAGTAATGTTGTTGGAAAAGAGAAAGTTGACCAAAACAGACTGGAGCAAGAACTCATTTATTATATCGATAAATTAGATATTACAGAAGAAAAAGTAAGGTTAAAAAGCCATTGCGATTATTTTATCGAAACCTTAAAAAACAAAGATGCTAATGGTAAAAAATTAGGTTTTATATCTCAAGAAATTGGCAGGGAAATAAATACAATGGGCTCTAAAGCCAATGATGCCAGCATACAACGTTACGTAGTTGGAATGAAAGAGGAGTTAGAGAAAATTAAAGAACAATTATTAAACGTACTTTAAAAAGCTTAAGGCAAAACGCCAAAAGCCAAAAGATAAACATAAATGCAAGGTAAACTGATCATATTTTCCGCTCCGTCTGGAGCAGGCAAAACCACCATAGTCCACCATCTTTTAAAGACCTTTCCAGATAAAATTTCTTTTTCAATTTCTGCAACCACTAGGCCTTCACGCGGAGATGAGCGTCATAAAACAGACTATTATTTTATAACAAAAGAAGAGTTTTTACATAAAGTGGCAAAACATGATTTTGTAGAATTTGAAGAAGTTTACTCAGGTACTTTTTATGGAACTTTAAATAGCGAGATTGAAAGAATTTGGAACCTTGGAAAAACTGTTATTTTTGATTTAGATGTAGAAGGTGGCTTAAGGTTAAAGAAGAAATATGGTAAAAATGCCCTCGCCATATTTGTACAACCGCCATCCCTAGAAGTTTTGATAGAAAGATTAACCGACAGAGGTACAGAAACAGAACAAAAAGTTACCGAAAGAATTAATAAAGCAGAAAAAGAACTTACCTACGCCCCAAAATTTGATGTCATTTTAAAAAACAATGAACTTAATTTAGCTTGTAAAGAAGCGGAAGATTTGCTATTAAACTTTATAGCTAGCTAATACTAGTAAATTTTAATTATTTTATCCCCTATAATCAATGCAAATGGGCAAAAAAATATTATGGTTATTTTCTTTTTTAGCTTTTGGAACAACTCAACAAGTTACTGCCCAAAGCGTATCCTCTACATTAAAAAATCTAATTAATAAAGAAGACTCAACTAAAGGTAACAGTAAAGATACGAGCCAATTTATTGCCATTGATACTACATTTAATGGTTTAATTAAACGGGTAGATTATTATGCAGAGCAATTTAATAAAATAGGGTCTGAGTTAAGCATTGGCTTTGACACTTTAAATATTAGCGAAAGTTTACCTAACATAGAAAAAAGAGTTGGTGATGCTAGTAGCTATAATTTAGCCACATTTAGATTTTTATCTACTCTTCAAGATTATTTTGCCACCTCACAAAAACAGCTAGATAAGTGGCGTACCAAGCTAACGCTTTACAATAATTCTTTAGTTGGGATGCAAGAAGTTTTGTGCCACCTAACTACCGATTCTGTTTTTCAAAAAATACCCGCAGACCCAAACCTTCGCAATCGGTTTTTTAGTCGTTTAAACGAATTGGGTTCTAAATGGCACCGATTAGATTCTATCAGCATCAAAGCAATCCTTAAGATTGGGATTTTGCAAAACAGAGTTTCTGCCGTACAGATAAGGATTATAGATCTTAACGATCAAATAAATATAGACCTAAAGAAATTAAAAGAAAATGCTTTTACAAAAGAATATAATTATCTGTGGGATATTAATACAAAAAGTTTTTGGCTAGGTTTTAAAGATGGGATTAGCAAAACCTACAACATTAATTATCGGGTTCTTAAATATTATTTTAATTATAGCCTCAAGGTACATTTAATTAATATCGCTCTTTTTCTTTTACTTTATTTTTGGCTAAAAAGAAATAAAGACACCATAAAAAAAGATAGTGAATCTGCGGCAAATATTTTTCAAAACACTTTACTAACAACAAAAAAACCATTTTTTGCGGCACTTGCCGTTACTTGTACTATTGGGCCGTTTTTTTATTACCGCCCACCAATTATCATCAATCAAATTTATTTGGTGATACTTATGTTTAGCGTAGGCATTTTAATGTTTGGCATTTATGAAAAGTGGCTTGTTAAAAATTGGTTTATCGCTTTGGTTTTTGTGGTATTATATAGTTTCGGAAACTTATATTTTCAAGTTTTTGATTCTGAAAGGTTAATGTTTTTTATTCTTACGATTTTGATTTTTGCCTGGTCTTTTGTTTTTTTTAGAACGCGTAAAAGTACCATCCCAGAAAAGTATAAAAACACCATAACTAAAGTTATCTATGTCTTTTTTGCACTATTGGGAATTTCTATTGTAGGAAATTTATTTGGTAGATATAGTATGTCAAAAGCTGCTGCAACTACCGCTCTGTTTACTTTGGTAGAAGGTATTAGCTTAATTTTATTTGTAAAAATTATTACGGAAGGCATCTATTTACAAATGGAAGTAGGTAAAATTCATATCAATACCCTTTCTTCTTATTTAGATTTTAAAAATTTAAAAGATCGTATCGGTAAGTTTTTAAAGTTTTTGGCAATTGTTTTATTGTTAATTTTTTTTACTCAAAACCTAAATGTTTTTGATGTTATTTATGATAATACTAAAAGTTATTTAGCCCTTAGCCGCAAAATTGGAGACACCTCTTTTACATTTGCTGGCTTTATTCTTTTTATCCTTATTATCTATCTATCTACAGTTATTGCAAAAATTATCAGTTACTTTTTTGAATTTGCAGATGAACATGCCCTAAAAATATCGCGTAGGGCAAAATACAGTTCTTCTATCCTTTTGGTTCGACTTGCTATTTGGATAGTTGGTTTTTTAATTGCAATTGCAGCGTCTGGAGTGCCAATGGATAAGCTAACCATTATTATAGGCGCATTAGGTGTTGGTATTGGTTTTGGTTTACAAAATATTGTAAATAATGTAGTTTCTGGTGTGGTAATGGTTTTTGAAAAACCAATTCAGGTTGGCGATTTAATTGAAGTTGGAGATAAAACCGGCACTGTAAGATCTATGGGTATTAGAGCTAGTAAAATTTTAACTTTTGATGGCTCTGAGGTAATTATTCCTAACGGCGATTTGCTTTCCCAAAACCTCATCAACTGGACCATGAGCAATACTCATAAAAGAATATGCTTGGAAATTGGCGTAAGTTACGGCTCTGATATTGAAAAGGTAAAAAATATTCTTAAAACGATAGTGGAGGAAAGCGATGATGTACTAGATACGCCAGTACCTTTAATATTGTTGGATGGTTTTGGTGATAGCTCTATTAATTTTAAAGTTTTATGTTGGATTGCCGATATTGATAATTGGCTTTCTATAAAAAGTGTTTTAATGAGCCGTGTTTTTGAAGAATTTCATAAAAACGAGATTTCTATCCCTTTCCCACAGCGAGATGTGAACCTTTACGTTAAAGACGCAGCACAAATCTTTCCTAAAAAAGAAGATTAATTTTTCAATATCAACAAAATGAAAATCGGTTTATTTTTTGGTTCTTATAACCCAATTCATACGGGACATTTAATTATAGCCAATTATATGGCAAACCATACCAATTTGGATAAAGTTTGGTTGGTGGTTTCTCCTCATAATCCTTTAAAAGAAAAAAAAGATTTAATACAGGTTTATGATCGTTTAGAAATGGCAAAATTGGCTATTGAAAACACGCAAAATATCAGCGTAAGCGATGTAGAACTTAAATTGGCACAACCTTCGTATACTATTGATACCTTAACGCTGTTAAAAGAGATTTATCCAGAACATCAGTTTGTTTTGATTATGGGTTCTGATAATTTAAAATCGTTTAAAAAATGGAAAAACTACGAGCTAATTTTACGCGATTACCAAATCTTTGTTTACCCACGGCCAGGTTTTGATAACGCTGATTTAGAAAACCATCCTTCAATAACCATTACAAAAACTCCTTTGATGGAGCTTTCATCTACATTTATTAGAAAATCAATAGCAGAAAATAAAGATGTTAAATTCTTTTTACCCGATGAAGTGATTGATTTTATTGAGAGTAAGAGTTTGTATAGGTAGATTTTTTATTGCCGTTTAATACTGATTTTATTTTAAAACCTATCTCTCCAAAATAGACAACTGCGCAAGTATATCATTTTGATTGATGAAGTAATCTTTATCACTTTTTAAAGCCTTATAAACATCATCAAATAAAAGCATATAATTTCCTTTTTCTGTTAATAACATATCTTTAGAAACATTGCCATTGTCATCAATCGTATAAAGAAATCCTTCTTGGTTTTTTTCTTCTATACCATATTTGTCATCGGAAGGTTTAATTCCTGCTAATAATTGGTTTTCTTGAACATCCGTCCTGTTTTTTACAAGGGTTCCTTTTTCTCCATTAAAAATATAAGCGGGTTGCGGGTGCACAACCAACATATTACAAGTAACAAATACATTTAAACCGTTTGGATATTTAAGATGGGCTTGCGCATAATCATCAACCTCTGTTTCTTTACGATATTTACCATAAGTCTTTTTAAACTCCGAAGGAATGCCAAATAAAGCAATTGCTTGATCAATAATATGTGCGCCTAAATCGTAAAAAACACCAGCTCCTGGATATGGTTTTTCTTTAAATTGTTTAAGACTTATTTCATTTCTGTATCGGTCAAAACGAATATGTGCTTCACTAATTTTACCTAATTTCCCAGCTTTGATAACCTTTTGTACAGCCATAAAATCACTATCAAATCTTCTGTTTTGAAAAGCTAAAACTTTTAATCCTTTTCTAAAAGCTAATGAATAAAGTTCTTCTGCTTCTGCTTTAGTAACAGAAAATGGCTTTTCTATCAATACGTTTTTGCCCGCATTTATTGCCGCTTTTGCATATTCATAATGCGTATAATTAGGGGTATTTATTATAACCAATTCTAAGCGGTCGTTATTTAAAAGTGTTTCTATTTCTCTATAGATAATTACATTTGGATAATCATTTTTTGCATCATCTTTACTTCTTTCGTTAATAGCCGTTAACTCAAAACCATCATGCGCATCTATAAAAGGAGCATGAAATATTTTTCCAGACATTCCGTAAGCCAATAATCCAACTTTAATCTTATTTTCCATATCTAAAGAAAGGTAATGTTTATAATCAAATTATTTATATGGTGATAGCAAAAAAAACATCCAAAAAAAGTCTATGAAATTTTAAAAATCATGGGCTAAGATTACTGTAAATTTTAAAAATTAATTTGCTCCTGTTCCGCTGCCCGTACCGCCACCTTGGTCTCCTTGTTTTAAATCATCATTAGTTACACCACGTTTTTTATTTGGTGCCCCGGCTTTTAATTTTCCAAATCTCCAGCTAAAATTTACACCTACAGATCGGAATGGAATAGAAAAATTGGTGCTTTGTGTAAAGTTTGCTCCCTTTAATTGTGAGCTAAAGTTTTTGCGCTCATTAAATGGATCTATTATTGTTAAACCTAAACTTCCTTTTTTGTCAAAAATTTCTTTTTTGAAACCTGTAATCCACATATTAAATCCCGCATTTTCTCCTTGGAAAGTTCTGCGTGGCGAATTTAATATCACAAAGCTTTCTATCACAAACCCTTTTGGCAAATTAACAGATGCGCTCACAAACGCGTTGTAAAGAAAATAAACTTTATCGCTTTGAGCTAGATTTGGGTTAATAGAGCTATTATTTACATCAATATTGTAAGAATTGATGTTTAAATTTGTTCTAAACGTTAGCATTTTAACTGGGTTTATAGACCCGAAAAAGTTAAACCCGAAGGAATTATTTGCCCCAATATTATTATAAGATTGTAAGGAGATAGTTCTATTGTTTTCTACAACTGGCGTTACAATACTTTCTATAATTCCGTTGGTTCTTCTGTAAAAAATTGAAGCGTTAATTATGGTTGTTTTCACAAAAGTAGAATAGCCTAATTCAAAATTATGAGAAATCTCTGGCTTTAAAGTTGGGTTTCCTTCAGATTGCTGTAAAGAATCTGCAACGTTTCTAAACGGATTTAGATAAAATAAACTTGGTCTTTGTATCCTTTTGTTATAACTTAATTTTACCGTTTGGAAATTTTTAAAACTTCTAGAAACTACCGCACTAGGTACAAACACCCCATAATTATTTGCAAAATTTGGTGCCTGCGCTAAAGCCGGGGTCGAGCTTCCGTTAATATCTGTATACTCATACCTACCACCAACTTTAAATCCGTATTTTTTTGCCAATGTAAAAGCGAAAGTAGAATATGCACCGGCTACGTCTTGGCTATAATTGTAAATATTATTCCGTCCAACAATTGGCGTTCTGTTATCATTTAATGGATTTACCTTATTGGCTCTAGAATCACTACTAATATCTCTTAAGATTGATTTTGCGCCAACCTCCCACACTACTTTTTTAAATGGATGCGTGTAATCTGTCTGAAAAGTTATCTCTTCATTTATTCCATCATTATTTGCAACCTCATTTAATGGATCTGTAGAAAAATTGGTTGTATAATCATTGTTAGTGCTGCCTCGGGTATATTGAGCAGCAATGGAATATTGTTGCCCTTCCTTTTTAAATTTATGTGTAAAATCATTATTCCAATCATAATTATTTGCACTAAAATCATTATTTGTAGTTCTGATATAGCTTTTGATTTTAGTTCCTATTAGTGATGTAGCATTATTGGCCCCATCTGTACCAAAAGAAAACCGACTAAATTTTAAAGTAGAACTGATAGAATTATAAGTGTTAAAATCGTAATCAATACCTACAGAACCATTGCCAGATAAACGTTCGGTAGTGTTTTTTCCACTTTGCGTATTAGCAAAACCAGAACCGCTAGAGTTAAAATCTAGTATAGAAGCCACTGGCCAAGAATAGTTACCCCCAGCATTAGAGCTAAAACCAAAGCGGCCTTTTTTAATATTTAAGTTAAGGTTTGCATTATTTTGCCTTGTACCAATAGAAGAGTTAACGGATCCGCTAATCCCTTCTAAATTATTTTTTTTGGTGATGATATTAATAATACCAGATGTACCCTCTGCGTCATATTTGGCAGAGGGAGAGGTAATTACCTCTACGTTTTTTATTTGGTCTGCAGGGATTGCTTTCAGTGCATCCGCCATATTTCCAGCCATTACACCAGATGGTTTCCCATTGATCAAAACCCTAACATTAGAACTACCGCGTAAAGAAACATTTCCTTCATAATCTACAGAAAGTAACGGTACTTTTCTTAAAACATCCGTAGCGTTTCCACCCGCAGAGGTCACATCTTTTTCTGCATTGTAAACAATCCTATCAATTTTATTCTCTATTATGGGTGTTTCTCCCACCACGGTAACCTCTGCTAAAGCTTTACTGTTAGGAGATAAAGTGATGTTTCCTAAATTTAAATCAAGTTTAGCTGGAGTGGTTTCTACGGGATCAATAATTTTTGGGCTATAACCGATAAAAGAAACGGTAATTCTATATTTCCCGGGTTTGATATTATCAATTCTAAAATTTCCTTTTTCATCTGCCAAAGCACCACTAGTAGATTTTGTTTGTGTGCTTCTTGATAATGATACGGTTGCATAATCTACAGGCTTTTTAGTTACAGAATCTATTACCATTCCAGTAATTTTTCCGGTGATAACCGTCGCACCGCCGCCTCCCGGAAATTGGGCAAATGTAAATTTTACGGTAAGGGTTAATAGTATAATAAAGGATAATCGTTTCATTATTTTATGTTTTTTTAATGAGATGCAAAAAACGATGCAATGTTACGATTAAAGAAAAAATATTAATAAACTGAGATCGATTAATAAAGTGTAATAAAATTTCATTTGGGCGTTTTACCACGCTATCCGTTTTAGTTTTTTTGCTATTTGCGTAACGGTAAGAGCAAAAAAAGCTATCACTTCTATCGTTAACGCTATAATCTAATCTAGAACAATGCTCAAACTAAACACTGGCGCACATTTAATAATCAAACTCAGGTTAGTAACACACAAGTTACTTTTTTAATAGAAAAAAGGCTTTAAAACCGTTTGATCCTAAAGCCTTTATCTATTTACTAATCAATTAATTACTTGATTTCAAATACTGCGTTAATTTGTGCGGTTAATTTTATCTTTTTAAAATCAATATCGGGCATAGATTCTACAGCATCCGCAGATTTCATCATCATTTGAGTTCTATAAACTGGTTGAGGATAATTCTCCGAGCCAGATTCTTGGATTTCTAACGCACCACCAATTTTTTCACCTACTGCTTCGGCTAAATATTTTGCCTTTTCTTGTGCTTGTTTTAAAGCTTTAATTTTTAGCTCTCTTTTTAAATCATCAGCTTTAGAATATTCATATTTATCTACATTGGTATATGCAACTCCTTTTGGATCAATAGCTGCAATAATTTGATTTAGCTT
>JACMNZ010000167.1 GCA_014378285.1 Pseudopedobacter sp. | reverse complement strand
TACCCCATATTATGCTGCTTCAAGATTGTGGGTTGATGGTGTGATTGATCCAATTGAAACCAGACAAGCAATCTCAATGGGAATTGAAGCAGCAAATCAATCACCTATAAAAAAGAGATTTAACGTTGGAATTATCCAAACTTAATTTCTTTTTTTAAAGGGAAGTATATTTACTTTAATTGGTGCTTTGCTTCCAATATCGCATTTTATTGTAAGTTTTGCTTGTGGACTTTTTAGGATAAATTCACTCACTATGCGCTGTGGGTATTATTTAGATTTTTACGATTTTTCTTTTACGGATATGCAATTTTTAGCCTGTTATAATCGACGAAAAAAATCATCAACATTGTTTTTGATTTAAAATACTGCCTCCGTTCAAATTACCCCTCTTTTCCACAATCCTAATCTTTTATGTGTATAACTTGATTGGTAAAATTACCTACCAAATCTTACATTTACGTTCATTCTCTTTTAGAATGTTTAGCTCTGAAACTTCTTTATAAAGTTTACAAACAAATCATCATAGATACATCAATTACAGGTGATTAGATGTTTCAAAATCTTTAAATAAAGGTTTTAAAATAAACTTCAGGTTTTTTAAAGTTTTATTAAAAAACAGAAGCCATTAATTATCAGATAACTAAGAAAAAGTGAAGAAATTAAATGCTTTTTAAAAAGAAATTTAATTTAAGATGATCTTTATTATCGATAACATTTTTTATAATAATCTGTAGTGTTTTTCAACTAAAAATATTAATAAAACAATAAAAAATATCAACATGCAAGAGGAAGAATTATTGCTTAAAGAAAACAAAGATCGCTTTGTTATTTTACCAATTAATTATCCCGCAATTTGGGAAATGTACAAACGCCATGAAGCTAGCTTTTGGACTGCGGAAGAAATTGATTTATCGTCTGACCAAAAAGATTGGGAGAATTTGACAGATGGGGAAAGACATTTTATTAGTCATATTTTGGCGTTTTTTGCAGCTAGTGATGGTATCGTTAATGAAAATTTAGCGGTTAATTTTATGAGTGAAGTACAAGTTCCTGAAGCAAGATGTTTTTATGGTTTTCAAATTATGATGGAAAACATCCATTCAGAAACGTATGCGCTTTTAATTGATACTTACATCAAAAATCCAAAAGAAAAAGACAAGCTTTTACATGCTATAGATACTGTTCCTTGCGTTCAAAAAAAGGCAAAATGGGCACTTAGATGGATAGAAAATGGAAGTTTTGCTGAACGTTTAGTAGCTTTTGCTGCAGTAGAAGGTATTTTCTTTAGCGGAAGTTTTTGTTCTATTTTTTGGTTAAAGAAAAGAGGCTTAATGCCAGGATTAACTTTTAGTAACGAGCTAATTTCTAGAGATGAAGGTTTACATTGTGAGTTTGCTTGTCTGCTTTACGGTATGTTGCAAAATCAATTAAGTAAAGAACAAGTTTACGGTATTATAAAAGAGGCTGTAACTATAGAAAAAGAATTTGTAACTGATGCATTGCCAGTTGACTTGATAGGTATGAATGCTCGTTTAATGCAACAATATATAGAATTTGTTGCTGATAGATGGGTAACAGAATTAGGTTATCCTCCAATTTATAACGCTACAAATCCTTTTGATTTTATGGAGATGATTTCCTTGCAAGGAAAAACCAACTTCTTTGAGAAAAGGGTAGGAGACTATCAAAAAAGTGGTGTAATTGGTGATAAAGAAAGTCAAACGTTTTCATTAAGCGAAGACTTTTAAATGAGTCGAAGTAGTTCATTAGGCACTAAGAAATCAGTAAAAAAAAATAATCATTATATCTGAAAAAAATAAAACATGTTTGTAATAAAAAGAGACGGCAGAACAGAATCTGTAAAATTCGACAAAATCACGTCGAGGATTGAAAAATTAAGCTACAGCTTAAATCAAGATTTTGTTGATCCTGCAGAAGTTGCAAAAAAGGTAATTGATGGTCTTTATGATGGAGTTACGACTTCAGAATTAGATAATTTAGCAGCTGAAACAGCGGCTTCTTTAACCACACGTCACCCTGATTA
>JACMNZ010000166.1 GCA_014378285.1 Pseudopedobacter sp. | reverse complement strand
TTGTAAAATATTGGTAGTTTGTATGTAAGTTGATGGTCTACTTTTGAAGAAGAATGTCGAAATAAAAGCGATGGACAAGCAAATCAAAATAAAAATAAAAGTATGATTTATACCTGCAAATCCATAAAGTAAACCACCTATTGCTGGGCCCCCAATAGATGCAATTTGCCATGCAGAACTATTCCATGTTGATGAATTTGGATAATGCGCTCTTGGGATAATCATCGCCATTAAAGAAAATGCGGTTGGTGCATAAAAGCCTCTTGCAATTCCGTTAATAAAAATCATCACATAAATAAGAGTAATAAGTAATGATTCGCCTAATTTTAACGTTACTGAAGGTAAAGTGATAATAAAAATAACCGTTGATGACAATAAAATCAAACCAACTACCTTTTGTAATAAAGTTTTTTTATTTGATTTATCCGCAATATAACCACCATACAAAGCAATTCCAATGGCAGGTATTGCTTCCGCTAAACCAATCAAACCTAAAGATAGTGGATCTTTTGTAATACTGTAAATATACCACCCAATAATAACCCCTTGTACTTGGTAACCTATAGTTAAGAAAAATCGCATCAATAAATAAGATCTAAATTCCTTAAATCTTAATGCAATATATGGGTCTTTTCTAGTCCCTTCAATATTTGATTTCAATTTATTATTAATGAGAAATACCGTAATTATCAATTAAATATACTAAGGAAGCCATTGATGCCACACCTAATTCTAGCTCTCTTTTATTAACGTTTTCAAAAACATCATTTGGAGTATGATGTATATCGAAATATCTCTGAGAATCCGCTTTAAAACCAATTAAAACCGTATTTTTAAAAATTGAAAGAGGCTCAATATCACTTCCACTTCCACCTATTGTTAAACGTTCGCTAAAATATGGTGTAAATAATTCTTTCCAATCCTTATTAATCTTCATCATACCTTCCTTAGAAACATCCTCAAAAGTAAACCCTCTTGGCGTAAAACCACCTCCATCAGATTCTATGGCAGCTAAATGATTCTCTTTATTCTTCAAAGCCAACTCAGCATATTTATCTCCACCTCTACCGCCATTTTCTTCATTCATAAACATTACCGCTCTAATAGAATGTTTTGGTTTTAATCCTAATGATTTATAAATCCTTAAAACTTCTAAACCCTGTACAACTCCTGTCCCATCATCATGTGCTCCTTCTGCTAAATCCCAAGAATCCAAATGTCCACCAACTGTTATAAACTCGTTAGGTTTTTCACTTCCTGTTATTTCTCCAACTACGTTGTAAGATTTCGCATCTGGTAATAATTGGCAATTCTGCTTAAAATAAAACTCAACTTGTGGTAGTTTTTTTAATCTTAATAAATTACTTAACTGATTTGCCGCTTTGGTAGAAATTGCTGCAGCAGGAATTTTTTTAGAGCCTTCAGGAAAAACGGTAGTTCCTGTATGCGGATAATCATCTAAACTACTAGAAAGCGACCTTACTATTACACCAACAGCACCATATTTAGCTGCCTCAGCAGGACCGGCAAACCTTTGATTGCCAGCGGTTCCATAAGCTTTTCCAGTTTCTATAAATTTTTGGTCAAACGGGCGGTTAAAAAAAACGATCTTACCCTTTATTTGGCTTTCGCCGATGGTTGCTAATTCTTCTAAACTTCTAACTTCAATTATTTTGGCTTTGATTCCGTTTGTTGGAGTTCCTGGGGACATTCCAAGAGCACAAATTGGCACATTAATCTCTGATTTTCCATTAATGATTTTACCAACTTCTTTTTGCCCCCTAACCCAATGAGGCACCATACATTCTTGTAAAAAAACTTTATCAAAACCATAAGAATCCATCAATTTTTTACCCCAATCAACTGCTTTTTGTGCATTTGCAGAACCACTCAATCTTGGGCCAATCTGTTTACACAAGTATCTAAGGTTTTCATAACATTGACCATTAACCAAAGCTTCATCATAAATTTTCCTCAACATTACAGAATCTTGGGCCTGTGATGTTTGGAAAAATAGAATAAATATTAATGCAAGAATAATAGTTTTAGAAAATTTCATTACTTAAGGAATTTAAGAATGTAAATGTATAGAATTATTAAAATATCAAGATATTTTATTTAACATGATTCCTGTTACCGAATTTTGATTTGTAGATTTTAAAACCTGATGTTCCTTCATTTCTAGATTTGGATCTTTCTCAAAGATTTCTAAAACACTTAATCTTGCTTCATATAAAATTGACTGATCAGTTACTAAATCAGCTAATTTTAAATCCATGATTCCACTTTGTTGTTTTCCTTCAATATTTCCAGGACCACGTAATTGCAAATCTATTTCAGCAATTTCAAAACCATCGTTACTTCTTACCATAGTCTCTAATCTTATTCTTCCATCCGTACTCAATTTGTCTCCAGACATTAAAATACAATAAGATTGTTCGGCACCACGCCCAACACGTCCGCGTAATTGATGCAATTGTGATAATCCAAATCTTTCAGAATTCTCAATAATCATTACAGAGGCATTAGGCACATTTACGCCAACCTCAATCACGGTAGTTGCAACCATTATTTGCGTTTCGCCCTTTACAAAACGTTGCATCTCAAACTCTTTTTCAGCAGGTCTTAACTGCCCGTGTACAATACTAATCCTATAATCTGGTAAAGGAAACTCCCTACTCATGGTATCAACACCGTCTATCAAATTTTTTAAATCAAGCTTTGCACTTTCTTGTATTAGAGGATAAACAATGTAAACTTGCCTACCTTTTGCTATTTCTTGTTTCATAAAACCAAACATCCTCAATCTTTGGTTTTCAAAAAGATGTTTAGTTTCAATAGGTTTTCTTCCAGCAGGCAATTCATCAATCACAGAAACATCTAGATCTCCATAAAGCGTCATGGCCAATGTACGAGGGATAGGAGTTGCTGTCATCACCAAAATATGTGGCGGAATAATATTTTTTTTCCAAAGTTTGGCTCTTTGCTCTACACCAAATCTATGTTGCTCATCAATAACTGCAAAACCTAACTTTTTAAACTTTACAGGGTCTTCAATAAGTGCATGGGTTCCAATTAAAATAGAAAGAGAACCTGATTCTAGGTTTTCGGCAATTAACTTCCTATCTTTTTTCTTGGTAGAGCCTGTTAATAAAGCAACAGAGACAAAATCATCTTTCAGTAAAGATTTTAAAGAATGAAAATGTTGGGTTGCTAAAATTTCTGTAGGAGCCATTAAACAAGTTTGATATCCGTTATCAATAGCTAATAACATGGTCATTAATGCAACAATAGTTTTCCCGGAACCTACATCTCCTTGAATCAATCTATTCATTTGGATACCTTTTTGGGTATCCAATCTAATTTCTTTAATCACCTTCTTTTGCGCATTCGTTAAATCAAAGGGTAATAAATGAGCGTAGAAATAATTGAATTTATCCCCTACATTCTTAAAGCTGTTTCCTTTAAATTTTTGAGTTCGCAACATTTTCGCTTTTAACATTCTAAATTGAATATTAAATAACTCCTCGAATTTTAAGGTGGCTTGTGCTTTTTTTAAATAGTTATTATCAGTAGGAAAGTGGATATGTTGAATTGCTTGTTGCTTATTCAAAAGTTTATACTTTTCTATTAAGTAGATTGGTAAAGTATCTTCAAACTGCTGAATACAAACATCAATTAATCCCGAAATTATTTTTTGAAGTCCTTTACTATCAAGACTATATTGTTTAAGTTTTTCTGTAGAAGAATATATTGGTTGTAATGTTAAATTACCTTTATTTAAAGCATTTTTATTGTAAATTTCCATTTCTGGATGAGCCATTTGAGCTTTTCCATTAAAAAAAGTAGCTTTTCCGAAAATGATATATGCATGATTTAATTGAAGATTTTTTTGAATCCACGTAATTCCCTGAAACCAAACTAATTCTATTTCGCCAGTATCATCAAATGCCTGAGCTATTAATCTTTTTGTTCTTTTTTCTCCAATTATTTCAAATGATTTTAATCTGACTAAAATTTGAATAAAAGGCAGGTCTAAATCGACTTCATTAATTTTATAAAACTTTGTTCTGTCTATATATCTAAATGGATAGTGATTTAGTAAATCAGAATAATTGTATATACCTAATTCTTTTTTAAGAATTTCTGCTCTTTGCGGTCCAACTCCTTTTAAGTACTCAATTGGACTTTTAAGTATTTGATCTTTCAAGGGAGGCAACTTTTTTATTTAGTTTATGATTTCTGATTTTATTAAACCCTTGTATAAGGATTTTGTAATTGAATAGCAAAACGGCTAAAATCAAAAGTAAATATGCAAACACCTGATTTAGTTTTATACTTTCATCAAAATAAAAGAAAGCAATACTAAATGCTACAACAGGATTGATGTAAATCAAAATACCTACTGTAGATGAAGGCAGACTTTCTAATGCGTATAAACTTAGCAATAAAGGTAAAATAGTAAACAAAATTGCAATAGTAATGATGCTAAGCCAAAAAACATGATCAACAGGAAATGGTTGAGGAAATAAAATTAAGAGGGGTATGATAATTATTGTGGCAATGATGAGCTGAAAAAAAAGCATATTTATTTTATTGATGCCTTGTATCTTTCGCTGGATAATTAAAAAAAAAGCATAAAAGAATGCTGTGAAAACTGCCCATAATGTATCCTTTATCGAACCCGTAGAGAGTAATATGATTGAAACGATTGCAACTCCGACTGCTGTAAATTTTAAGGAACTCAAATTCTCCTTCAATATAAAATATCCTCCCAAAGCGGTAATTAATGGGCAAACCATGTAAGCAAAAGCTGCAGATTTAATGTTAATATTATTGACAACGTAAATAAATGCAAACCAATTTAAAGTGATAAATATTCCGGAAAGTCCTATTAACATTAAGGTAAGCCTAAAATTTTTAGGAGTCAATTTTTTAATACCCTGAATATCATGTGTTAAATTGGTACGGTTAAAAGCAAATATATAAATCAAGCAAATTACAAAACAGGTAATTATTCTATAATACAAAATTTGCTCTGCGTTGTAACTCTTAATCAGCCTTAAAGGTATAGACATAAAGGCCCATATTACGTTTGCAGACAATGCAGATATTAAACCTAATGCCTTTTTACTCATTAGAATTTTACAGCTATAGCAGATATTTCTACGTTAACATTTTTAGGTAATGTTTTTACGGCTAGCGTTTCTCTAGCTGGAAATTCTTCATCAAAATATTGACCATATACTTGATTTACGCTGGCAAAAAAATCCATATCACTTAAAAAAATAGAAGTTTTAACAATATTTTTAAAAGAAAGACCCTCTGCTTCTAAAACAGCATTGAGGTTTTTCATAACCTGATGTGTTTCTTCTTCTAATGATTTATCCACAATTTTTCCAGTTATGGGATCAATAGCAATTTGACCAGATATATATAATGTATCATGAGCTAAAACGGCTTGGCTATATGGGCCAATTGGAGCAGGAGCATTTTCTGTTTTTATGACTTTTTTCATGTTTTATTTTTTCAAGATTAATATATCTATCAATTTCCAAATTACACCTAATAAAAAAACAACAATTGCAATGCGATTGATCCAATGCATTGCCCTTAAATTAAAATTATCTGGTCTGGTGGGGTCTTTTTTTCTAAAAAAATACATAACGTAAATTTATAAATAAAAAAAGGGAGTCCGAAAACGGACCCCCTTTGATTTAGATTTAAAATCTAATTAATTTTGTCTAAACTCTACACGACGATTAGCTTGACGACCTTCTTCAGTTGCATTTGAAGCAACTGGACGAGTTTCGCCGTAACCTGTAGAAGCAATTTTCTTTGCATCAACTCCTGAATTAACTAGGTAAGTTTTTACTGCATTTGCTCTATCTAATGATAATTGCATATTGTAAGCATCAGTTCCTTCTGCAGAAGCATGACCATCTAATTGTAGCATCATTGCATTATCTGCTCTCATTGAAGAAGAAACCTGATCCAATGTTGCATAAGAAGAAGTTCTTAATACTGAAGAGTTAAACTCGAATTGGATGTTGTTAACACCAGTCATAGTTGCAGTTCCCATTGCAGGGCAACCATTCAATTCTGCTGTTCCTTTTTCTACTGGACACTTATCTTTCCAATCTGGAACACCGTCACCATCAGTATCTAATTCGCAACCACCACCATCAACTTTAGCACCTGCTGGAGAATTAGGACATTTGTCTAAATAGTCAGCAACTCCATCACCATCAGAATCTTTTTTCATATCCTGAACAGCTTGTTCAACATTAGTTACACGACCTTTTAAAGCCTCAACTTCTTGACGTAATGTAGGATCTTTTAATTCATCATACATCATAGCAAT
>JACMNZ010000017.1 GCA_014378285.1 Pseudopedobacter sp. | reverse complement strand
CCCGCTAAATAAATTCCTTTTTGATTGGTTTCCATGGTTAATGGATTGTGTTGAGGATATTTATTTCCATCATCGCTTAAATTTACCCCCATCTTTTGCAGAAAATCGAAATTAGGTTCGTAACCTGTAAGCGCCAAAACAAAATCATTTTCTAAGACAATTTTACCTTCTAAAGTTTCAATTTCTACTTCATGCTCACTTACTTTTACTAGCGATGAATTGAAATAGGCTTTTATACTTCCTTCCTCAATTCTGTTGATAATATCTGGACGTACCCAATATTTTACCCTATCGTTTATTTTTTCTCCTCTAATTACCATCGTTACATCTGCTCCTTTTCTATAACATTCTAAAGCAGCATCAACAGATGAATTACTTGCACCTACTACTAAAACCTTTTGCATAGAATAAAAATGTGGGTTTTTATAATAGTGCTTAACTTTTGATAATTCCTCTCCAGGGATGTTCATTAAAGCTGGTAAATCATAAAAACCGGTGGATATGATGATATTTTTGGTGCAATAAGATTTTTTTGAAGTATTTACAAAATACTCATCATTCTCCTTTTCTAGAGTATCAACGCTTTCAAAAAGATTAATATTTAATTCAAATTTTAATGATACCCTACGATAATATTCCAATGCCTCTTCCCTAGTCGGTTTTGGACTGTTGGATACAAACGGAACTTCTCCAATTTCCAGTTTATCTGAAGTGGAAAAAAAAGTCATGTTTTGAGGATAATTATAAAGCGAATTAACTAAACAACCTTTATCCACAATTATATAAGAAAGCCCAGCAGCCTTTGCTTTTATTCCGCAAGCTAAACCGATAGGTCCAGCACCAATGATTATAATATCGTATTGTTCCATATATTTAAATATAAAGCTTAACTGAGAAAAATGTTTTAGGAATTGTTATGTTCTTCAACCGGTTGGTGGTGTCCTTACTAAACAAATCCTATTTCATTTCGTGAGGACACGAACCGATGCAACAGTCGAGGTTCGTGTCCTCTCGAAACATTAACAATCCCCAACAAAAAAGGGCTCAATTTTATTTGAGCCCTTAATATCTTTTATTGATTATCTCTCCATTCGTAAACCCAAGCAGATTGTATTTGCTCTAAATGGCCCTCGTTGCATTCTTCCTTTGATCCCATAAAATGTGGTAAAGTTAAAACCCAATCCATCATTTCTGTAAAACGTACGCGATAGATTTTAGATTCGCCAAAATCATCACCCATCTTTTCGTATAAACCCATGGCTATATCTTCATAATCGTTCCAATGAATAGGAAGAGCAAATTTATCTTGATTCATTTATTTTTATTTAATGTCCGAGGAATTGTGATTGATCTGGGATGGTAATTTCTAAATTTCCATCTAAAAAAACGCATTGGCAACCCAATCTAGAGGTAATATGGGGATCTACCGCTCTATCGATAAAATCTTCTTCTTTATCAGAAATCTCTTGAATATGTTGCCCGCCTTTGTTTACATAAACGTGGCAAGTGCTGCATCCACAAACTCCACCGCAATTGTGTTGTAATTCTATCCCATTATCCAGGCAAACGTCTAAAACCGATTCTCCTTCTGCAACCGGGAGTTCAATAGTTTCATGACCTTTTTCCTCAAAGTTTATTTTTACTTTATAAATATTCATGCGGTTGCAAAAGTAGTAAATTATTTATGGCTCAAATCAGGTGATTGATACATTTTTACTATGTCTTGACTTACGGTTGCATACAAGTTTTGAAGTTGAGGATT
>JACMNZ010000165.1 GCA_014378285.1 Pseudopedobacter sp. | reverse complement strand
TCAACACCTTTTACTTATGCTTTTGTGTTTAAAAAACTTAAAAGCAAAAGAAAACATAAAAATATAGCTAAAGAACATCTGAGATTTAGCATTATTTTTCCTTTTGTAAACCAAGCATTTTTTTCGCAAACCTTTCACCTAAAATAATTGCTGAAGCTCTATTAAAATGTGTGTTATCACCTTTATCTGTTAAGCCTTCTGATGTTGCAATTGCAGTAAAAGGCACTAAAGCAGGTAATTTTGCAGTTTCTTTATTAATATTATCATAAATTAGATTATATTTTCCTAACTGGCCAACAACAAAGGGTAACTTATCATTACCTACCAAAATTCTCACACGTTTAATTAAATCTTCTAATTTAGGAAGGTAAACTGCTGCGTTTTCTAACTTACTATCACTCTCTCCTTGATGCCACAATATTCCTTTTATAGTTCCATATTTCATGGCTTCAATAATTCTTTTTTCGGCATCATCCCAAGGATATTTATTTGTGGCTTTATCATAACCACCGGGTATCCAACTATTAATTGAAGTACCCCCAACAGCTGTAGGAACCAACCCAACAACAACTTTTTTATTTGCTTCTTGCATAGCTAATCCAAAAGATAAACCTGGTCCAACTGCAGTAATACCTGGTTTATCAAAATGTAAAGGATTTTTAGCGGAAACCCACTTCAAATCTTTGGTTAACATCAAAACATTTTTATTTTGAATGATGCTATCTTCTGGAGCCAATGGCCCTCTTCCTGCCATATTTGATTGTCCCATCAGAATATAAATTTCTAATGCTTTGTTGGTGATGGCATTTTCTGCAGTAATGGCTTTTTTCTTACTTGAGCATGAAAATAAAACTAGACTAAAAAAGCCAATTATTAATATAGAAATAGGTACGATATGTTTGTTCATTTTATTTTTAGGTGTTAAGTGTTTATAAAAAAGTATAATTCAAATATATCGTTTTATAGTGTTTTTATAACCCCGTTATTTCGTCCAAAATAACAGGTAGTTTAAAACATATTAAAAATAGTTATTACATAAATAATTTAAAATCAATTATTTACTTGTTTTATAAAAAGCTAAGCAATTATTCATCTTTAACAATATGACAACATTTAACAAGTCTTTTTGCAACTTATGTACGGTTACCTATTCATGTATATGGACTAATTTAGCTGAATCAATTATTAATTAATATACCTAATTATTACATGTTAAAGTTTTTTAAACCTATCTGTTTTTTGATGTATTGTTTTTTTATTTCTGCAACGGTGTTTGCCCAAAACAATAATTTAATTCCGTTAGATAAAAACTGGAAATTTCAATACGGAGGGACAGATTTTGCAGAGACAAAAGATTTTAAAGATCAAGCTTGGTTAACGGTAAATTTACCCCACACCTGGAACGCTAAAGATGTTTTTGATGATGATCTTACTTACGCAAGAGGGATTGCCTGGTATCGTAAAAATATCAATATATCTAAAGAACAATTAAATCAGAAAGCTTCATTATATTTTGATGGCGTTTATCAGATTGCAGACGTTTATGTTAATGGAGCTTTTGTTGGTAAACATAAAGGAGGTTACACTGCTTTCACTTTTGATATTACAGAATTTTTAGAAGAAGGTAAAAATACAATCGCCGTTAAGGTTGATAATACCCAAAACTCTTTTATACCGCCGCTTTCTATTGGTTATGCTGGTTATGGTGGAATTTATCGTCCTGTTAAACTGATGTTTGCTAATGAATTGAATTTTGATGGGTTTTATGCAAGCAGTGGTATAAAAATTAAAACCCCTCATGTTAATAAACAAAGCGCAAAAATATCTATTGATGCAAGTATAAAAAACAGTGCTAATCAATCAAAAAATATTACGCTTTCCCATCAAATTTATAACGATAAAAATGAGCTTATAAAATCATTAACAAAAGACTTTATGCTTCATAATAATGAAACTATAACTATTAGCTTAAATAGCGATATTGAAAACCCAAATCTTTGGAGCCCAGAAACACCTAATCTTTATCAAGTTAAAAGCACTTTAAAAGTTGATGGAAAAGAGGTTGCCTCAATTGCAAATCCCTTAGGTTTTAAATGGTTTAGTTTTAGTGCGGAAAATGGATTTAGTTTAAACGGAGCTAAATATATTTTAAAAGGCACAAATCGTCACCAAGATATGGAGGGAAAAGGTGACGCACTGAGTAATCAAGATCATTTGCGAGATATGCAAATGATAAAGGATATGGGTGCAAACTTTGTTCGTTTGGCTCATTATCCACAATCTCCTAGAGTTTTGGCTTTAGCCGATAGTTTGGGACTACTAATTTGGGAAGAAATACCTGTAGTTAATTACATGAATATTTCTCCAGAATTTTTAGCAAATGCCGAAAACATGGCTAAAGAAATGATTTACCAAGGATTTAATCATCCTTCAATTATCATCTGGGGCTCTATGAACGAGGTTTTATTATGGGGCAAAAATGCTGAAAGAGTGCAAGATCATGTAAATGAGAAGCCTTACATAACAAATGTACAAAAGTATGCCTTTACTTTAGATAGCTTGGTTAGGGTTACGGACCCAAGCAGATACAGTGCAATAGCCATGCACCAAAGTAAAGAATATGATGAGTTTAACTTATCTCAAATTGCCCAAATAAATGCTTATAATATTTATGCGGGTTGGTATGGAGGTAAAGTAAATGAGTTAAAGGGATATTTAGATCAAAGACATAAGCAATACCCGAATCAAATTTTATTTTTGAGCGAATATGGCGCAGGTAGTGATGCTAGGCTAAATACATCACAACCTCAAAGATTAGATTTTAGCAGTCAATACACACGTTATTATCACGAGGAATATTTGCGTCAATTTAAGCAGCTTCCTTACCTTTCTGGTACAGCAGTTTGGAATCAGTTCGATTTTTCTCAACCTAATATTGGAGGAACCATTATCAATACCAATCAAAAGGGTTTAGCAACTTTCAATCGTACACCAAAAGATGTCTATTACCTTTACCAAGCTAATTGGGCAATAAAACCAATGATTCATATCGCTTCATGTGAGTGGACGCAAAGGAGTGGTAATGATAAAGATAAACAAGAGGTTACTATTTACAGTAATTTAAAAACTGTATCGATAAAACTTAATGGCAAAAAACAAGGCACAAAATCTTTTAACGATATTAAGAAAGCAGTTTATGAATTGCCTTTAAAATATGGTAAAAATTTTATTGAAGCCACAGGTTACAAAGGGGAAAAATTAATAAAAGACACTTTAACAGTTTACTTAAGACCTAAAGCTTTGGATAAACAAAACTTTAAATCTTTAGCCATAAACATTGGCGCAAACACTCAGTATTTAGATTCCAAAAATGAAATCTGGGTTGAAGATCAAGTATATAAAAAAGGTTCTTTTGGACACATCGGCGGAACTCCAATAACCATGAACCTAAAAAAAGTAATTAGAGGGACTAATGATGTTCCATTGTTTTATTCTTCCTTAGAAGGTTTACAAGGATATAAAATTGATGTTCCTGATGGTAATTACGAACTTACATTAGGGTTTGTAGAACAAGCGGTTACTAGCGAAATGGAACGGATTTTTAGCGTAAAAGCTAATAATAAAGAAGTGATTAGTAACCTAGATTTAAATAAACAAATAGGGGAATTTACATCTTATCAAAAAACTTTTAATGTTGTTGTAAAAAACAATGAGGGAATAAATTTGATTTTTTCTGCTACAAAAGGTAAGACGATTTTAAGTGCATTAGCAGTAAAAAAAGTAATTACAAACCCAGATAAATAAATGATTTAATTAAAATCAAGATATAACAGACCATGGCAAGAAATAGAATCATCCTATACATTTCCTTTTTAATTGCAAGTACACCAATTGTTGTAAATGCCCAAACAGAAAATGTAGCGTTAAATAAACAAGTAAAAGTAAGTTCTGTAGATGGTAATAACCTTGCATCAAAAGCGGTTGATGGCATTAAAAACGGAACAAATTTTTGGAAAACGGAAAATCAAATCAATATAAACCCTTTTATTGAAATAGACCTACACAAATACAATAAAATTAGCAGTATTGTTATCTATGCCTTACCCGGCGAAGCTGAAAAATTAAGAAAGGATATTACTATTCAATATTGGGATGATTCAAATTGGACACCAATAAATGCCATCCCAATATTAGATAAAAGCAAAACCAGCATCACCTACCCTATCAATCCAAATTTGGTGACTTTTATGGTAAGGATTGAAAGTAAAAATGCATCTTATATTGCTATATCAGAAATTGAAGTTGATGGAAGTTTGGTAACTAGCCAAGCACCAGCAAGCGCATTAAAACTCAAAACCGGAAAAACAGAAAACGCGACAGTTACAGTTACCAATAAAAACGTTGGTAAAAGCTTTAAATATGTCGGCTATAATCAAGGCTATTATTTACCGGGCAGCAATGTATCTGCATGGTTGGCATACTCACAAGTAAATTCTTTACGGGTTTGGACAAGCTTATCAGAATATGCGCCCATTGAAGATTTTAACCTAAAAAACAACGTAAGTAGTTTAGAAGTTTTTGAAGTTTTAAAAGCCAAATTGCGTTCATCGCCAGAAAGAAACGAGTTTATTAATTGGGATGCACTTTTACATAGATATGAAGTTGAAGTAGCTGAAAGTGGAAATAAAATGAATTTCGGCTATGTTTTAGAGGAGTTAAAAAAGTTAAAAATTGAACCTGTTTTACAAATTAACGAAAGAAAGTTTGAAGATAAATGGAAAGATAAATGGGAACATTGGCAGCGATTTTATGCCTTAGCTTATTACGCTGCTAAAAAAGGAAATACAGCTATGTTTGCCATTCAAAATGAACCAAATCATAAAGAATCTGGACCAATGAAACTCCCAACATGGATAATTGGTTTGCAAATTGCTTCTGATGCCGTAAAATGTGCCGTAGAAGATGTAAATAAAAAATACAACTTAAATCTTAACCCTAAATTTGTTGCTCCAATTACTGCAGGCTACAATACAGATTGGTGGGCTTATGTGGTGAGTCATATACGTGATGGTTACGATGGCAAAAAGATGGATAAAAATTTATTTGATATTTTTAGTACCCATTCTTATAATCAACCTGCTGCTGGTTATGCAACACGTACCTCAGATATTAGAGGTATCATAAAAGAAAATCATCCTTTACATGATAGCTTGCCTATCGCTTACACCGAGATTGGTAGATGGATGAACTCTTTATTGATTGATAAAAAAGAAACTTATGATTCTCCATCAGTTTTTACAGAATGGGCCGGGATTTATTCAAATAACCTAAAAAATAATACTTATGGCATGTGGGCCTTTAAATTTGCCAATACCGTATCTTCAACATACATTCAAGGCATAAAATCTGGACATCATTTAACTTGGCAAGGACAAAGAATTGTAGAAGATGCATATAAAAATCTAGCGTTAAATGCAAAAGTAAGTAGTAAAGATGGCCATGAAAACGAGCTCAAATTAATTACTGATGGTAATAAATCTGATGCTTCAACATGGCATTCTGATTCTACATCAACAGCTAAAACTATAGATTTAGATTTTGGAGGCGTTAAAACAATTGGCAGTATGAGCATTTATTCTGGTTCTTCTTATGGTGTTTATACAGGCCCAGATAGGATTAAAAATTGGCAGTTACAATATTGG
>JACMNZ010000164.1 GCA_014378285.1 Pseudopedobacter sp. | reverse complement strand
TGTTGAAGCTCTTCGTATCCATCTTTGTAGAAATAACGGGAAGAATCTGGTGTATGGTTTTCATCTATCAGATAGATTTTTCCATCGGCTTTGCCAAATTCATATTTTGTATCTACTAAAATTAAATCTCTTTCTGCTGCAATCTCTGTTCCTCTATGGTATAAAGCTTTGGTGTATTTTTCTAATTGTAGGTAATCATCTTCGCTTACAATCCCTTTTGCTAAAATATCTTCTCTAGAAATATCTTCATCATGCCCAACCGATGCTTTTGTTGTTGGCGTTATAATGGGTTCTGGTAATTTATCGTTTTCTTTTAAACCGTCTGGCAATATTACACCACAAACTTCTCTCTTTCCTAAAGCATATTCTCTTGCAGCATGTCCTGCTAAATATCCTCTAATCACCATTTCTACCTTAAATGGTTCGCAAATTCTACCAATGGTTACGCTAGGATCCGGTACGTTAATCACCCAGTTTGGTACAATATCTTTGGTGGCCTCTAAGGATATCGCAGCAATCTGATTTAAGACTTGTCCTTTGTAAGGAATAGGTTCTGGCAAAACCACATCAAATGCCGATATGCGGTCACTTACCACCATTACCAAATATTTATTTTGTATCGTATAAACATCCCTAACTTTTCCTTTGTAAAAATTGGTTTGGTTTGGGAATTTGTAATTTGTTTCTTTTAATGAATCCATTTTATTAAATGTGAGTATTGAGATATGAGAACTTTTAAAACTTTATTTCTTTTCTCAATTATTTCAATTCTTTTAAATTTTTTTAAAAATTTATCAGGGCGTTTTCACACGCTTTCCACTATATCTTTTTTCAGAAAAAGAAAAAAAGCTTGCCCGACCACTGGCGGGGATGCCGCTTCAATCGTTAACGCAAGAAAATCTCAATTCTCATATCTTGCATCTCAAATCTATCCTTCCTGTATATCTCCGTAAGCTTCTAAAATCTTAACCACTAATTTATGCCGCACCACATCTTTGCCGGTTAAATAAATAATATCTATTCCTTTGATACCTTCTAAAATTCTTAGTGCGTTAAATAAACCCGATTGCTGTTTTTTTGGTAAATCTATTTGGGTAACATCACCGGTAACAATAAACTTTGCCGATGGCCCCATTCTTGTTAAAAACATCTTGAGCTGCATATCGGTTGCGTTTTGAGCTTCATCTAAAATCACAAAACAATTATCCAATGTTCTACCACGCATAAATGCTAAAGGCGCAATCTCTATGGTTCTATTTTCTAAAAACGTTCTTAACTTATCAGGTGGGATCATATCATCCAAAGCATCATATAGCGGACGTAAATAAGGATCTATTTTTTCTTTCAAATCACCTGGTAAAAATCCTAAATTCTCTCCAGCTTCTACCGCGGGGCGGGTTAACACAATTCGCTTAATTTCCTTATTCTTTAGCGCTCTTACTGCTAAAGCGACAGCTGTATAGGTTTTACCGGTTCCGGCAGGCCCAATTGCAAATAATACATCGTTTTTAACAATGCTGGTTACCATCTTTCGTTGGTTAACGGTTCTGGCTTTCACCATTATTCCATTAGGGCCAAAAACAATAACCTCAGAAGAACCTTTAGAATCTTCTCCTTCTTTGGCAGCAGCAACTCTTGTCGCACTATCTGTCCCTAAAATAGCATCAATGTCTCCTGTTGATAAATTTTGATATTTATCTAAATGAGAAATTATAGCGTTAAGTTTTTCATTAAAATTGTTGAGTTCCTTTTCATCACCCAAAGCTTTTACTTCGTTACCACGAGTAACAATTTTAAGTTTCGGAAAGGAACGTTTTATAATGTCGTAAAACTCGTTATTTGGTCCCCAAAGGACTATTGGGTTAACAGATTCTAAAATAATTATTAGTTCGTTCAAGCTAGAGATTTTATTTTTTGATATGAATGTAAATTAAAAATTTAATATTTGTAGCATTAATCTTGTGATACAAGATTAAGAATAAATATTCACAATATTAATGGCAATTATTACTTTAACAACCGACTTAGGTTACAAAGATTTCTACCAAGCGGCATTAAAGGGAAGTATCTTAAATACTTTACCTAACGTGAATATAATTGATATTAGCCATGAAATTGAGGCTTTTAATATTTCTAAAACCGCCTTCCTTTTAAAAAATAGTTTTTATTATTTCCCAAAATATACCGTTCACTTAATTGGTATTGATACTGTTTATAGTGCGTCCAACAAATACTTGGCAGTAAAATATCGCGACCATTATTTTGTTGGTTCTGATAATGGCATATTTTCTTTAATTTTTGATGAAAGCCCGCAAGAAGTTGTTGAACTAAACATTTTACAAAGCTTAAAGTTTTTACATTTTCCGTTGGCAGATATTTTTGTTAAAGCCGCTTGTCATTTAGCCTCGGGTGGCGAGTTAAAAGAAATTGGAGACCCTACTTTTGAGATTGAACATCGGATGAATTTTAATCCGGTGATAGAGAAAGACCAGATTAAGGGATCGGTTATTTTTATTGATTCATTTGAAAACGTGGTTACTAACGTTACTAAAGATTTATTTACTAAAGTACAAAACGGCCGCAAGTTTACGCTACATTTCAAAAGAAGTGAATCTATTAGCCAATTAAGCTGGCATTATGATGAAGTACCTGAAGGAGAAAAACTTTGCCTTTTTGGGATTTCTAATCATTTAGAAATTGCTATAAATAAAGGAAAAGCAAGTGGTTTATTAGGTTTAAAAGCCAATGATATGATAAGAATAGAATTTCATTGATGATTATCCGTTTAGTAAAAATGACGTTTGAAGAGCCTAAAATTGATAATTTCAAATTGATATTTAAAAAAGCTCAATCTAAAATAAGTAAAATGCAAGGTTGTTTAAAAGTAGATCTGCATCAAGATATTCATCAGCCTGAAATATTTTTCACTATTAGCCACTGGGAAAGTGAGCATGATTTGGAAAACTACAGAAAATCAGAATTATTTATTAATACTTGGAAGCAGGTTAAACCTTTTTTTAAAGAAAAAGCCGAAGCTTGGAGTTTATCCTAAAACAAAAAAAATGAAGTATATTTTATTGAGTGTTTTTATATTAAGCTCTTTTTTTGTAAAAGCTTACCAAAATGTAGATAGCTTAACTTATAGCCTACAGCGAAATAAAATTAATGGAATGTTGCAAGCAAGAAGCTCAAAATTTGGTCAGTTTGATAATAGCCTAAGCCAACGAACTGGCATTTTTGGTTTCAAAACCAAAAAAGATATGCAACGTAGTATGGATATATTAACCGAAATTATTAAAACAGATAACGATATTTTAAGAGAGACCAAAACACTTTTAGACTTTAAAACCTTTCAGCAAGAGCAGGTTGCTACACAAGGTAAAGATTATGAGTTTAAAAATTTGGCTTATATGAAAACCATCAACAAACTACAAACCGAAAACAATAGATTAGATCAGGAAACCTTAGAATTTAAAAAAGGTAAAAAGTTTTATCAAATTGTTTCTTTTGCGTTAGGTTTAGCAATCATCAGCTTTGCTCTGTTTGTATTCCGTAAAATTTCACCAAAAAAATCATAGCTGCTTTTTATATAGCTATTTTGCCAAAAAAAGCAATTTTTTGCTTAAAATCAAATTTTTAGATGGCGAGAAACGGATTAAATAGCAGCT
>JACMNZ010000163.1 GCA_014378285.1 Pseudopedobacter sp. | reverse complement strand
TTCTGTGCTTCGCAGAATGCCAGATATTATGGGTACAAACTCCATGCGGTCTGCTCGGCAGATGGTTTAAATAAATAAAAAATGCGATTTTATTAATATGATATAAAACACATCAATTTATTAAGAATATTTAAAATATAAAGGATGAAATTTTGATAAAAAACTAATTTATTCAGTATTTTCCTTTAAAATCATACGTTTTTTTGATTTTCCTAAGAACTTTAAAACAGAATAACCAAATATTCCTGCGCTTAAAGATGCAATTAGGATAGAAAATTTAGCTTGGGTTTGGTATTCTGGATTATCTAAAGAAAGCAGCGCAATAAATATAGACATTGTAAAACCAATCCCACCCAGTAAACCCAAACCACCAATTTGAGACCAAGTAGCTGTTGTAGGTAATTTACTGATTTTAAGCTTTACAGAAAGCCATGAAAAAGATAAGATGCCTAAAGGCTTACCAATTAATAATCCGCAGATAATGGCAATACTTAATCCCGAAGTGATGTTGGTTAACATTTTTGATTCAAACCTTATATTGGTATTAGCAATTGCAAATAAAGGCATTATTATAAAATTGACTGGCTTCACTAAAATATGTTCAAGTCTTTCTAAAGGAGAAGCTTTATCAGTAGAGTTTGTAGGGATTGTCAAAGCAGTCAATACACCAGCAATAGTTGCATGTATGCCAGAATGATGAATAAAGTACCACATTAAAATGCCCGGAATAATATAAAATGCAATTTTTTTAACCCCAAAATAATTAAATGCAATTAATACCAACATCACACCTCCAGAGTATAATAGATACTCAAAATGTATCTCATTAGAGTAAAATATCGCAATCACTAAAATGGCGCCTAAATCATCAACAATAGCCAATGCAGTTAAAAATATCTTTAAAGAATTTGGCACCTTACTACCCAATAGTGATAATATGGCAATTGCAAAAGCAATATCAGTTGCCATAGGTATTCCCCAACCATGTCCTGTTTCTGCAGATGGGTCTAATAAGGTATAAATTAGCGCAGGCACAAACATCCCGCCAATTGCCGCAATTATAGGTAAACTAGCTTGTTTAATACTAGATAATTCTCCTTCTATTAATTCTCTTTTAATTTCTAAGCCAACCATTAAAAAGAAGATAGCCATTAAGCCATCATTTATCCATAATAAAACACTATACTTTAAGTCAACAGATGGAGTTTCTAATCCAATTTGTTGAGATAAAAGAGTATTAAAACCATCTCCCCAGCCAGAGTTTGCGATAATTAAACTGATCACTACGCAAAGCATCAAAAGGATACCACCTGTAGATTCAGATTTGAAAAAGTCTTTATAAGGTTTTAGGTTTATTATTTTTGCCATTTCTGCTAAAATAACAATTAGGCATTAAAAAAACTGAAAAAAATCCCCTTTTCAAAATTTTTTTATTATCTCTTGATTGTTTTTTCTTAACAGATAATACTATTGTCCTCAATTCTGAAAATGTATGTGAATAAATTAAGATTTGGTATTTGTTGATTTATTTTCTGGTTTAATAAATTTACATTTCCAGATTTGGTTATCATAATATCGTCTTTCACATTAATTAGTGGAAGTTTTATGTTATTATTTTCAAAAGAATAATTGATAAAGAATTTATTCTTGACTAGATCTGGAAAAACGCTAAAATCTTTACCTCACCATCTACAATATTTACGAAAATAATATACGAAAACCAAATAGATGTTTAAAGAATAAAACTATTTGTAGTGTTTCGATTATATATAGTCCTCAATAATACCTTTTCCTTCTCTTATTACTTCAAATTCACCAGAAGTACAATCAATAACCGTAGAAGCAACATTATCGCCATAGCCACCATCAATTACTAAATCTACCTTGTCTTGATATTTTTCAAATATCAATTCGGGG
>JACMNZ010000162.1 GCA_014378285.1 Pseudopedobacter sp. | reverse complement strand
ATCAATAATGGATAGCCATAAATCAAATCGATGGTTATGTTTTCTAATCCAAAATCTTGTGCTCTTTTAATTGCCGACTCTGCTTCATTTGCTTGATGAGCTCGGTTCATCCATTTTAAATCCTCATCAAAAAAAGACTGAACGCCAATACTTAATCGGTTAACTTCTGTATTTCTTAAATCCTTCAGTTTTTCTATGCCCAAATCATCTGGATTGGCCTCTAAAGTAATTTCTGGGTAATTTATAACTTCAAAATTAGTCTGGATTTTTGCAATCAATAAAGAAATATCATCTGCACTTAATAAAGAAGGTGTGCCACCACCAAAATAAATGGTCTCTATTTTTTGATTTTCTAAATAGCTTTTTTGCAGTTGTATTTCTTTATGGATTGCATTTAGCATTTCATCTTTATAAATTAATGAGGTGCTAAAATGGAAATCACAATAGTGACAAGCTTGTTTGCAAAATGGAATGTGAATATAAATGCCTGCCATTTGGCAAAAGTAACTAAAGGATAGTTTTATAGGTCAATTTATTGAATATGTTTTTCGGCTTAAACCTATTTACAAAAATAATCGTTTCTTTTGTTGATATGCTTGGGTTAAGGTTTATAGCTTTATTTGTGTTTTTGAGTCAAATCGGCGTAAGCCAAACCAAAAATGTCAACCTAAAAATTGAAGGATTTCCGAAGCAGTTTAAATACAACACACAATTTCCAGATTCTTCCTCGGCAAGTAAAGAGCTTAAAAATCAGATAGATTTATTAAAACTGAAAGGTTATTTCAACATCGAATTGACCGATTATCGTTTCAATAATGAAACTTTATTTGCTCAAATTATTATTGGCAAACTGTATAAAGGCATTTATTTGGATAACGGGAATATTCCACAAGATTTAATTTATCAATTGGGTTTAAAGGAACAAATAAGAAAAGAAAAACCGCTAGAACTTAAAAGTTTTCAAAAATTTTATACCAGTATTTTGAGCTATTATGAGAATAATGGTTATCCTTTTGCCTCTTTATATTTGGATAGTTTACAATCTATAAATGATGATTTTAAGGCAAAAATATTTATACAGCCCAATAAAAATATAATTATTGATACTTTACGTTTAGTAGGTTCTGCAAAGATTAGCAACAGTTTTATTGATTCTTATTTAGGGATAAAAACCGGGCAAAATTATAATGAGGATAAAATCAGAAATATTGATAAAAGATTAAGGGATTTGTCTTTTGTGAGTGTCCCAAAAACAGCTGAAGTGGTTTTTAATGGAGAAAAAGCAAGTATCAATTTATTTTTGGATAAACAAAATGCCAATCAGTTTGATGGGATTATAGGTTTTTTACCAAACTCGCAAACTGGCAAACTACAAATTACTGGAGATTTTAAACTGAACTTAAAAAACGCTTTAAAAAGTGGAGAAACCATAGATTTTAATTATAGAGGTTTGCCCTCACAATCTCAAGAGTTGGCTTTAAAACTTGCCTATCCTTATCTTTTTAAAAGTCAGTTAGGTGTTAGTGGAGATTTTCAATTATTTAAAAGAGATAGTAGTTTCTTAAACTTAAATACCAGATTGGGCTTTGATTATAATTTTACTGCCACGCAAAAGTTGAGTTTTTTTATCGAAAATTTTAACGGAAACCAAGTTGCTACAAATGATTCTAAAGTTGTTGCAATCCCTAACTTTGCTAATATTAAATCTACTTTTTATGGTATTTCTGGTTCTTATATTAAACTTGATAATAAAATAACTCCTTTAAAAGGTTATGATCTTACTTTACAAGCTGCTGCCGGAAGTAGGAAAATAAATCCCTCCAAGAATTTTAGACCCGAAAATTTTTTTGAAAGTAAAACAAGTCAACAATTTAAATTGCAAGCAGATTTAAAATATTTTCTAAAGACAGGTTCACGCTCGGTAATTTATTTGCATAACTATTCGGCAGTTTTAACTGGTAAAAATTTATTTGAAAATGAAGCCTTTAGGATTGGCGGTGCCAAAACATTGCGAGGATTTGATGAGCAATCCTTAAACGTAAACAGTTTTGCAATACAAACATTAGAGTTTAGGTACCTGATTGAGCAGAACTCTTATATCAATATGTTTTATGATCAGTCTTACATCAGTCAGCAGTTTGTTAATAAGAACACTACAGATTTTCCTTTAGGCGTTGGAGTTGGTATAACATTTCAAACTAAAGTTGGTATCGCCTCTTTAAGCTATGCTTTAGGTAAACAAAAAAATAATGCATTAGATTTGCAAAAAGGAAAAATCCATTTTGGTATCGTTAGCTATTTTTAAATGAAGCAACTCTACATCTTTATTGTAATTTGTTTTTTTGTAAATCAAAATCTTTTGGCGCAAAATGCCAAAGATTCCACAATGGTAAAGACCGATACAACAACAAAAACTAAAATTAAATACTATCCCATTATTGATTCCGTCGCTTTAGCTAAGAAAAACTTTACAAGAGATTCTATTATCAATTACTTTTTAAATCCCGACCCAAAACGAGAGAACCAGTTTTTTAATAAACTAATAGCAGATAATTTAGTATCAGACCCTTATTTGCTTTCTTTACCTAAAAACATTAAAATCGTTAAATCTAATTACGGCTTAGGACAGTTTCTAAAACAAGACCCACTTTGGTTTTTGATAAGCATTTTAATTATCTTACTATCATTTGGAGTATTAAAGGTTATCTTTTCTAAAGAAATTTCACTTTTATTAAAAGCCTTTTTTGATACCAGAACCCTCACTCAAATCAATAAAGAGGATAATGCTTTAGTATCGTGGCATTTTTTTTTCTTATATGTTCTCTTTTGTTTAACGTTAGGGTTATTTATATGCATTGGTCTTTATAAATTAAAAGGTTCTGCACCAGCAAAAAACATAGACACTTATTTAGTAATCTCTGGGCTTATTTTTCTTTTTTTTGGATTAAAAATTTTCTTGTTAAGGTTTATTGGGTTTCTTTTTCAAATCCAAAAATTGGTAAGAGATTATCTAAATCTTATTTATTTAACTTATTTCAACACGCTTTTTTTGCTACTGCCAATTACCCTTTATTTAATATTAACCACCTTTGTTTACGGAAACCTAATTTCTAATATATTTTTAGTGGCTTTTTTTGGAATAATTGGGGTGCAGTTTATCAGAATAACATTTAATATTTTATTAAACTACAGGTTATCAAAATTTTATTTAATTCTTTATCTTTGCACTCTTGAAATTTGTCCGATAATTTTATTTGCAAAAACAATAAGTACTAGTTTATAGTGTATATGGAAATTAATT